>CAZSGB010000001.1:0-24256 GCA_964606355.1 uncultured Gammaproteobacteria bacterium
CATGAATTCTATATTTCCCCATTTAAAACACCTCCTACAGCATTTCGTCACAACACTTTCTTATTTCAGATTCAATAACTGCTGCAAATTTCCCATCAGTTATGCCGAAAACGGTACTGTTTTCGGTTCCAACAGCATGTGACATCTCTTCTTTATTACCCCAAACAATCATTTTTGTTGTCCGATTGTAAGTTAAACTTTCAAATTTATCTTTTGTATTCTCTGCTGCATCTGTAGCAATAATAACTAACGGTAATTTATTTTTAAGAATATAATTAACTTTTAAAAATATGACTTTCATTGACATCATTATTATAGTCTTACTAGCTGGTTTTATCTGGAAAGGTGTAAGACTCGGCTTAATTGAAGCTTTGGGTGGCATTATCGGTTTATTTGTCGGTGTTTACTTAGCTGGCCTATATTACACGGATGTAGGTAATATGATTAAGGGTTTATTATTCCATTCTGATATCTTAGCAAATATAATTGGCTTCTTACTGGTTTTTATCATAATTAATCGAGGTATTGCTTTAATTTTTTGGGTGGTGGATAAAATCTTTAATCTCATTGCTATTATTCCAGGACTTAAGAGTTTGAATCATTTATTAGGTGGTATCCTTGGTTTAATTGAAGGCTTTATCTTTATTGGTATTTTAGTCTATGTATTTTCTTTCTTTCCTTTAACTGATAAGTTAAGTGCTAAATTTACTGATTCAAAGTTTACTCATGTTTTTAATACAGTTGGTAAAATAAGTGATCCCTTTATCCCTGATAATTTAAAAGATTGGAAATCAAATATTCCAGATTTAAATAATTTACCCAAATTACCTAATATTCCCTTTGGTTCTATACCCGAAAACATTAATTTTTTAGATAATTAAGCATGTTAATAGATACTCACGCTCATCTTAACTTTAATGCCTATAACTCCGATAGAGATGAAGTAATTAAAAGATGCCAAGAAAGAGGTATGGCTATAATTAATGTTGGAGCTCAGTTTGAATCAAGTCAGAGGGCCGTAGAATTAAGTAAAAATAATAATTTTTATGCTTCAATAGGTCTTCATCCTATCCATGTTTATGATGAAGATTTTTCTATCTTCAAGTATCAAGCTTTAATAGATGAAAAGGTAGTAGCTATGGGTGAAACTGGTTTTGATTATTATCACATTACTTTTAATAGGGATAATTTTAAAGGTAAAACTAAAGAAGAAATAATTAAAAAACAAAAAGAAGTATTTTTTAAACATTTAGAACTAGCTTTAAAAAATGATTTAGCTGTCGTCTTACATGGTAGGAATGGTATAGAGAATAGGGAAGTTTATCAAGAAATGTTAGGAATGATTATAGAACAGAATTTTAAAAGAGCGGTCTTTCATTGTTATGGTGGATCGTTAGCAATAGCTAAGAAAATAGTATCAGCAGGTTATTATATTGGAATTGATGGACCGGTTACTTTCAAGAAAAAAGTTGAAGAACTTCAAGAAATCGTTAAAGCCATACCACTCGAAAAAATATTAATTGAAACTGACTCTCCTTATTTAACTCCAGAACCACACAGAGGAGACAGAAATGAACCTATATTTGTAGAATATGTAGCCGAAAAAGTTGCCGAGCTTAAAGGTTTAACAAAAGAAGAAGTAATTGAGGCTACTTGGCAAAATGCTAAAAATCTGTTTAGATTAGAATAACATGGATATATTAACATTAATAATATTAATAGTCGTAGTCATTGGCTTTGCCATTATTTTTTGGTTTTTAAGTAAAAAGGGTAGTTCTAAAGATGATCAATCATTATTAATGATACATAATCAAATTAATGAGATAAGTAGATCTTTAGATCAAAAATTAGGCGATTCAAATAAAATGATGCAAGGACAATTAAGCGAATCTTCAAAAATCGTTAGAGACGTAACTGAGAAATTAACTAAGCTTGACGAAACTAATAAGCAAGTACTTAATTTTTCTGATCAATTAAAAAATTTACAAGATATTTTAAAAAATCCAAAACAACGTGGAGTTTTAGGTGAATATTATTTAGAAGAGACTTTAAGAAATGTTTTACCACCTAATGCCTATCAAATGCAGTATAAGTTTAAAAATGGTGACATTGTTGATGCCGTGGTCTTTGTTAAAGATAAAATAATACCTGTTGATTCTAAGTTTTCTTTAGAAAACTATGAACGTATTTTAAATGAGAATAATAAGGAAGAAAGGGAAAAGTTAGAAAAGGTATTTAAAATGGATTTAAAGAATAGAATTGATGAAACTGCTAAATATGTAAGACCTGATGAAAAAACTATGGATTTTGCTTTTATGTTTATTCCCTCAGAAGCAATTTATTATGATTTATTAATTAACAAAGTAGGAGCGGTTAAAGTTACAACCCGTGATTTAATTGAATACGCATTTAAAGATAAACACGTTATCATTGTATCACCTACATCATTTCTAGCTTATTTACAAACTGTTTTACAAGGACTTCGCGCCTTACAAATAGAAGAATCAGCTAAAGAGATAAAAGAAAGAGTAGAGATATTAGGTAAGCATATAATAAATTATGATGACTATTTACAAAAGTTAGGTGGGCATTTAGGGACTACGGTTAATACCTATAATATTGCCTATAAAGAATTTAAAAAAATTGATAAAGATGTAATTAAAATAACAGGAGCTGAATCTAAAATTGAAGCTGAAATTTTAGATAAACCAAGAATAGAGTAATGTATTTTATTTATATTTAAATAATAATAAAATAAATAGGCTTTTAATAAGTCTATTTTTTTGGCTAAGATTAGCTAATTAATATATTTTGGGGGTAATAAAAAGTAAAAACCCTTGATTTATTTGTTAAATTTATATATAATTATGGCGAAAAATTAAGTTTTTACTTAATTTTAGAGTATAATAAGGTTATTATGAATAACCAAGATAACAAGCAAAATAATGCTTGGTGGCAACCAGCTATCACTATTTTTTCGCAAGTAACTGGTTTAATAGCTGGCCCTATAATCATAGCGCTTTTTTTAGGTAAATATTTAGATGAGAGGTATAACACTGAACCTTGGTACTTTATTGGATTAACTGGTTTAGCTTTTATCATATCTTGTGTTAGTATCGTTAAAATTACTTTAAATTATACTAAAAAAATAGAGAGGGAACTAAAGGAAGAACAAACAAATAAAAATAATGAGTCAAGAGATAGAACAAATTGAGAATCAAGAAATAACTGATGAATATCAGGACGTTTTATTAAACGAAGCTGAACAAGACGAAACTACTGGTCATGTAGCACATGAACCGACTTTATTTGCAGAGCCGGTTTTTAATTTGGGTAATTTCACGGTAACTAATGCTTTACTTAATTCATGGATTACAGTTTTAATTATCATTGTTTTAGCTACCTATATTAGTCAGAAGATAAAACGCATCCCTCAGGGCATACAAAATTATTTTGAAATTATTTTAGAAGGTGCCTATAATTTAGCTGATTCAGTAACTGGTAGTAGAGCTAAAACTAAGAAGGTTTTTCCGGTTGTTTTTTCAATTTTTATGTTTATTCTTATTAATAACTGGTTAGGCTTATTTCCTGGTATTGGTTCTGTTGGTTTTATTGAATCACACGCCGGGCATGAAACTTTTATACCATTTTTTAGAGGTGGGACAGCTGATTTAAATACTACTTTAGCTTTAGCTTTGTTTTCAGTAATTGCTTCCAATATTTTTGGTGTTATCATTGTTGGTGGTTGGAAATATTTAAATAAGTTTATTAATATTAAAGCCTTTATTGAAATACCTAAGAAGATTAAAAAAGACCCTGCCATTATTTTTGTTAATCCTATAAAAGCCTTTGTGGGTTTAATTGAGATAGTCGGTGAATTTGCTAAAGTTGCTTCTTTATCATTCAGGTTATTTGGTAATGTCTTTGCCGGAGAAGTCTTACTTGGAGCTATGGCTGCTATTTTTGCTTTTATTCTACCTATTCCTTTTATGTTTTTAGAAGTAATAGTTGGAATAATTCAAGCATTGATTTTTGCAATGCTTACATTGGTCTATTTTACAATAGCCAGTACAGAAGAAGAACATTAATTAATTTTAAATCACTAGGCGACTTTAAATTAATAATATCCAGTCGTACCCTAGGATTTAAAGAAAGGTAAAATATATGGATTTAGTTATGTTAGCTAAAGCTTTAGCTATCGGTATTGGTTCTATTGCCCCAGCTCTTGCTATTGGTATGATTGGTGCTAAAGCTATGGAATCAATTGGCCGTAACCCAGAATCAGCAGGTAAAATTTTAGTACCTATGCTACTGGCTGCTGCTTTTGCTGAGGCTATTGCTATTTATGCATTAGTTATTGCCTTTAGTATTAAATAGTTTGTCTCTTAACAGATCAGAAGATCATATTTATTGGTCTTCTGGAGTTAATAGATAAATAACATAAATATATGGATGAATTAATTAAAACATTTTATATCGATTGGAAATTAATTATCGCTCAACTCATAAACTTTGCGATTGTACTTTTTGTTCTCTGGAAGTTCGCTATAAAACCATTATCCAAAGTCATGGATAAAAGGACAGAAGATATTGCTAAGAGCTTAGATGATGCTAGAAAGATTGAAGAGAATCTAACTAAAGTTGAAAGAGAAAATGCAGATAGAATAGTTAAAGCTAAACAAGAAGCTCAAAGTATTATTGAAGAATCTAGAAAACACGGTGAAGAGCAGGGTAAACAGATGGTTGGTGAGGCTAAGCGAGAAGTGCAGACTGTTATTGCCGCGGCTAAAGAACAAATAGCCAGTGAAAAGAATAATATGGTAAGTGAGATTAAAGAAGATGTGGCTGATTTAGTAGTGAGAGCTACGGCTAAAATGTTGGAAAAAACTGGTAGTAAAGAGATTGATGAGAAATTAATCAAAGAAACATTAAAAGAATTAAAGTAATGAAGAAATTAACTGCTAAACAATACGCTGTTTCATTGTATGAAACTATTGAAGAAGCTAAAGGTGAAGATTTAAAAAATAAGATTCATAATTTTTTGAAAGTGGTTAAAAAGAGAAAAGATATTAAATTATTAAATAAAATATTTGAAAGATTTGTTGAAATATATCAAATAAGAAAAGGTATTATGACTGCTGAAGTTACTTCTTCCCATAAGTTAAGTTCGGAATTAATAAATGAAATTAAGAAATGGTTAAAGAAGGAAACAGGGAATGAAGCAGAGATTTATGAAAAAGTTACGCCTGAAATATTAGGAGGCGTGGTTATTAAATATAATGATACTATTTTAGATGCTAGCTTAAGAAATAATTTAAATAATTTAAAAAATAAATTAATTAAATAATAATTTAAAATTATATGTCTAGTAAAGATCAAATTATTGATGAATTAAAAAAACAAATTACAGACTTTAAAACAGAAGCCATTACCGAGAAAGTTGGAACGGTTATTGAAATTGGTGATGGTATTGCCAAAATATCTGGATTAGCTGATTGTATGTCACAAGAAATGCTTGAATTTGAAGGTGGTCAACATGGTGTAGCATTAAATTTAGAAGAAGATAATGTTGGCGCCATGATTTTAGGTGATTACTTGAATATTAAAGAAGGAGATAAAGTAAAAACTACGGGCAGAATTTTAGAAGTACCAGTGGGTGAAGCTGTAATTGGTAGAGTGGTTAATCCTTTGGGTAAACCAGTTGATGGTAAGGGTGAAATTAAAACTGATAAATATTATCCAGTTGAAAAGATTGCTCCTCGTGTTATTACTCGGGCCGGTGTTGATACTCCTATTCAAACCGGAATAAAAGCTATTGATTCGATGATACCTATTGGTCGTGGTCAACGTGAATTAATCATTGGGGATAGACAAACAGGTAAAACTGCGGTAGCTGTGGATACGATTATTAATCAAAAAGGACAAGATGTTATTTGTATTTATGTAGCTATTGCTCAGAAAGAATCAAAGATTGCTAAAATTGTTACTAAACTTGAAGAATATGGAGCTATGAAATATACCACGGTGGTCTTAGCTGGCGCTTCTGACCCGGCTTCATTATCATTTATTGCTCCTTATTCGGGTTGTGCTATGGGAGAATACTTTATGGATCTGGGTAAAGATGTTTTAGTTGTTTATGATGATCTTTCTAAACATGCTGTTTCCTATCGTGAAATTTCATTACTTTTAAAAAGACCACCAGGTAGAGAAGCTTATCCTGGAGATATTTTTTATTTACATTCAAGGTTATTAGAACGAAGTGCCAAAATGAGTAAAGATTATGGTGGTGGCTCTTTAACCGCTTTACCTATTATTGAAACTCAAGCAGGTGACGTTTCTGCGTATATTCCAACTAATGTTATATCCATCACTGATGGACAAATATATTTAGAATCAGACTTATTCAATAAAGGAATACGTCCAGCTTTAAATACTGGTCTGTCAGTTTCAAGAGTAGGTAGTAAAGCTCAAATTAAAGCTATGAAAAAAGTAGCCGGTAAAATAAAATTAGCTATGGGACAGTTTAGCGAGTTAGAAGCTTTTGCTCAGTTTGGTTATGATCTTGATCAAGAAACACAAAAACAATTAGATCTAGGTAGACGTTTAACTGAAGTCTTAAAACAAGGACAATATGAACCAATGCCTGTAGAACAAGAGGTAGCTATTCTTTATGCTGTTAATAATGGCTTTTTAGCTGAAGTTAAAGTTGAAGATGTAGTAAATTATGAAAAAAACTTTTTAAAGTATATGACTACTACTAGTGATAAGGTTTTGGAGGAAATTAGAGAGACTAAAGAATTAAATGAAAAGATAGAAAATGAATTAAAGAGTTTAATTAGTGATTTCAATAATACCTCTAATTATATTAATAAGAAAGAAAGTAAATAATATCTATGCCTCAAGCCACTAAGGAAATACAAAGAAGAATAAAATCAATTAGTAATACCAAAAAGGTTACTAAAGCTATGGAAATGGTAGCTGCTTCTAAAATGAGAAAAGCGGTTAATAATGTTTTAGCTACTAGAAGTTATTCTAATTTGGCTTGGGATTTAGTTAAAACTTTAGCTTCTAAAACTGATTCTAAATATCATCCACTTTTAAAGAGAAAGAAAGAAATTAAGAAGATAGGTTTAGTTTTAGTTACTTCTAATAGGGGGTTATGTAGTGATTTTAATACTTCCATTATTAATCGAGTTTTAAGATATATTAAAGAAAATAGTGAAGCGCAAATTGAATTAATTGTCCTTGGTAAAAAGGGTAGAGACTTTATGTATAAGAAAGGACATGAAATAATTGCTGAGTTTGAGAAATTAGATATAACTACTAAAGTAATTGAAATTAGACCTTTGGCTAAACTTTTAGTTGAGGATTTTGTTAATAATAAATTTGATAAAGTAGTTTTAAGCTATACTGACTTTGTTTCTACTTTAGTTCAAAAACCAAGAGTTTTAGAGCTATTACCAATTGTTAGTAAAGTCAAAGATACTGATCTGGGTAAAGTTAATGAGCAAGAAGTAAAAAAAATTGAAAATAAAGATTTTGAATATCTTTTTGAACCCACTCCAGATCAAGTTTTAAGTGAGTTATTACCGAGACTCATTGAAATGCAAATATATCAAGCTATTTTAGAATCAGATGCTTCTGAGCATAGCGCTAGGATGGTGGCTATGCGAGGAGCTAGTGATGCGGCTACTGAAATGATTGATGATTTAACCTTAATCTTTAATAAAGCTAGACAGTCATCAATTACAGCAGAACTTGCTGATATTAGTGGTGGACGTTTAGCCATGGAATAAATAAATTAAATAATTAATAATATTTAAAAAATATGAGTAAAAATATTGGGAAAGTTAAACAAATTATTGGAGCAGTAGTTGACGTAGAATTTAAAGAAGAGCTACCTAAGATTTATGAAGCTTTAGAAATTAAAATGCCAGATAATTCAATTTTAACTTTAGAAACCCAACAACATATTGGTTTTTCGATGGTTAGAACCGTGGCTATGGGATCAACTGATGGTTTGGCACGTAATATAGATGCCATAGCTACTGGGGCACCAATTTCTGTACCTGTGGGTGAAAAAACTTTAGGGCGCATGTTTGATGCCTTAGGTAATCCACTTGATGACAAAGAAGCAGTAGAAACTGAAAAAAGATATCCAATTCACAGGGAAGCCCCTAAGTTTACTGAACAATCAACAAAAACTGAAGTCTTAGAAACTGGTATTAAAGTTATTGATTTAATCTGTCCCATTGTTAAAGGTGGAAAAGTAGGCATGTTTGGTGGGGCTGGTGTTGGTAAAACTGTGGTTATCAGGGAGTTAATTAGAAACATTGCTCAAGAACATGGTGGTTATTCTGTTTTTGCTGGGGTTGGCGAAAGATCTAGAGAAGGTAATGATTTATACCATGAAATGAAAGATTCTGGAGTATTAGCTAAAACATCACTAGTCTTTGGACAAATGAATGAACCACCTGGAGTTAGAGCTCGAGTTGGTTTAACTGGCCTTTCCATTGCTGAATATTTTAGAGATGAAGAAGGTCAAGATGTTTTATTCTTTATTGATAATATATTTAGATTTACTCAAGCTGGCAGTGAAGTTAGTGCTTTACTTGGTCGTATTCCTTCAGCTGTTGGCTATCAACCAACACTAGCTACCGATATGGGTGAATTACAAGAAAGAATTACTTCTACCAATAAAGGGAGTATTACTTCCGTACAAGCTGTTTATGTACCAGCTGATGACTTAACTGATCCGGCTCCTGCTACTACCTTTGCTCATTTAGATTCAACAGTGGTCTTAGCCCGTTCTTTAACTGAACTTGGTATTTACCCAGCAGTTGATCCATTAGATTCTTCTTCAACAATTTTGGATCCTAAAATTGTTGGTGAAGAACATTACAATGTTGCTCGTCAAGTTCAACAAGTATTACAACGTTACAAAGATTTACAAGATATTATTGCTATACTTGGTATGGAAGAATTATCTGATGAGGATAAATTAACAGTAGCCCGAGCTCGTAAAATACAAAAGTTTCTTTCTCAACCATTCTTTGTCGCTGAAACCTTTACGGGTACCGAAGGTAAATATGTTTCTTTAAAAGACACGGTTCAAGGTTTTAAAGAAATACTTAAAGGTAAACATGATAGTAAATCGGAACCTTCTTTTTATATGAAAGGTGGAATTAACGAAGTAAAATAATGTCTAAGATTAAATTAAAAATTGCCACACCAGAAAGAATAGTTTTTGAAGAAGAAATTGATCAAATAACCCTACCAACTAAAATGGGTGAGATTACTATTTTACCTAATCATTTACCCTTAGTTAGTACTTTGGTACCTGGTGAAATATTATTTAAAAAAGAAGGTCAAGAAATACCTATGGTAGTTTCTGGTGGTTTTGTAGAGTTTAATAATAATATTTTAACTATTCTAGCTGATACTGCTGAACGAATTGAAGAAATTGATGAATTAAGAGCTGAAGAAGGTAGAAAGAAAGCTAAAGAACTACTTGCCAGAAAACAAGATATGGATGAAGTTGATTTTACTGCGTTATCTGTTCAATTAGAAAAAGAGTTAGCTCGTATTAAAGTAGCTAAGAAATATAAGAAGTTTAGACCAAGACCAGAAATACAAAGAGAAGAAGATAATATGTAATTAATATATTAAGTTAAAAGAATACATTCTTTTAAATTTTTTTACTTAAAAATTAATATTCTAAAGTATGACACATCTTTTGATGCAATTTACTCTTCAGATTGGTATCATTTTGTTAGTCGCTAAAATTTTTGGTGAGTTATTCGAACGTATGGGCCAATCATCAGTTTTAGGTGAACTTATCGCTGGTATGGTCATGGGACCATATGCCTTAGGTTCCATTGAATTACCTTTTTTAGGTAAACTATTCCCCATAGCTGAAGCAATAGGTGAACATGTCTCAACTTTGCCGGTTTCTTCTGAATTATATGTTTTTGCTCAAGTTGGAGCTGTTATTTTACTATTCTTAGTAGGTTTAGAAACCGATGCTAAGATGTTTATGAAGTATGGCTTAAAAGCTTTAGGCGTAGCTATTGGTGGTGTAATTTTACCATTTTTTCTTGGTGCTTGGGCTACGGTTATGTTTGGTTTTGCTGAAAGTATGTTTGATGTTTCAGCTATGTTTATGGGGGCTATCATGGTGGCCACGTCCGTAGGTATTACGGCTCGAGTATTAAGTGATATCTACAAATTAGATACTTCGGAAGGTGTTTCTATTTTAGCGGCTGCTGTCATTGATGATGTTTTAGGTATTTTAGTCTTAGCTTTAGTTCTTTCCATGGGTAGTAGCGGTGGTGAGATCTCCTGGAGTGAAATCGGCGTAATTGGTGCTAAAGCTTTAGGTTTCATTTTTGTTATTGTAGTTCTTGGTATATTATTTGCTAAAAAATTATCAAATCTTTTACTTAAATTACAAGGTAAGACTTATGTGGCTATTGCCGCTGCACTTTGTTTTATTATTGCTTCTCTTGCTGAACAATTTGGACTTGCTATGATTATTGGAGCCTATCTTTCAGGTGTTATTCTCTCAGTTACTGAAGTAGGACATCAAATTGAAGAGAAATTAGTTTGGACTTCACATATTATTGTTCCAGTTTTTTTTGCAGTTATGGGTATGCTGGTTAATTTTCAAGCTATGATGTCAGCTCTTACTTTTGGTTTAGTTATTACTTTGTTTGCTATCATTGGTAAAATTGTTGGTTGTGGTTTGCCTGCTTTTTTTTCAGGCTTCAATTTTTTAGGTAGTATGAGAATTGGTTTTGGTATGTTACCTCGAGGGGAGGTCGCTTTAATTGTAGCCGGTGTTGGCTTAGCCGCTGGGGTTATTAATCAAGAAATATTTGGGGTAAGCATTATGATGACTATTATTACTACCCTTATGGCTCCTCTTATCTTGGTACCACTTTTTAAAAAGTCTAAATCTGGTTTAAGAGCTGTTAAAGGTCTTGAAGCACCTTTAGCTATCCCAATGATTGAACCTGCTTTTACTTGGACTAATACAGAGAACGTTTTAGATTTATTCCAAGAAAATTTAGTATCTGTTTTTAAAAATCATGGTTACACCTTACTTCGTGAAGAAGCAGAGGATAGGATATTGGAACTGGCACATAATGAAGAAAAAACTAAAGTGGCTACTTTAAGAAGAGAAGATAAGCAATTAACTATTGATTGTTCAGAGGATGCTAAGAATGAAGTAGATGAATTAATTACTGAAGCTCAGAATAAGTTGGTTAACTTGGTTAGTAGTTTTGCAAGTTAATATATTTATTTAAAAAAAGAGGCCTTACCTAGAAATAGGTATGGCTTTTTTTCATCCGTTGATGAAATTAGTTAAAATTAGCAAGTTTTTTCAAAGCCAGTTCGAAGATCTCCACTTTTCTTTTGTCGTCTCTTGTCTTATCAGCCAGGTTTTGCCATTGGAAGCGGGTTCCTTTGACTTGGGTTAATCATTCAAAGACAAACTTCTCTATTTTGACTCTGGCTTTTAATTCAATGACTTTATTTAAAATATCTCTGATGTTATAGAATCTATTCGGAGATTTCTTAAGGATGAGTCTCGGTATGAATTCGGTGAATTGGTAATTTGGCCGAATTTTGAATTTTTTACTCATCTTTAGAAGATCATCGAGTGTCTGTACTAAATAATCACGTTGCTTAATTTTTTTTCTGTCCAGACTCCTAATCTTCGGATTTTGATGGGTTGCAGCTTCAAAAAGTCTTGCTTTATCAACTCGAGAGTACTGATTCAGATCCAATATTTTACTAAAGGTTGCTAAGGCAAAATATTGGTCCGTTGAGTCGTTCGGAGACAGAGTAATTAAGGCCTCAAGAAATTTTCAATCACGATGGAAGTCAAGTTCACTTTCATGTCCTCGATATAAATCTTAAACAAAGTTCTACGAGCTGTTTTTTGTTAATCTGAACCTTTATTCGAGATAGTGGCGATTAACCACCAATTATCCTTGCTACTTGGTTTGGCACTTTTTATCATGTCACAAGGGTAATCTCTTTATCTGAATTATTTTCAGCCTCAAATCATTTTTGGTGCCATTAATCAAATATTGTTCGGTTTTTTCTTTTGGCAGTTTGGGAAGTATTAATTGACATTTTTACTCCTTTAAATTGTTTTTGTACGACAATATAACTTACTAAGATTTTAAATTTGTCTCAAGGTAAGTTTTTTGCTAAAATAGCTTTGTATGACATACAAGGATAAATTGAATAATGAGCAGAAAAAAGCGGTCCAATTTAAAGAGGGTCCGCTTTTAATTGTGGCTGGTGCCGGAACCGGTAAAACCACGGTTATTACTGAAAGAATTAATTATTTAATTACTGAAAAAAAAGTAAATCCTGAGGAAATATTAGCTTTAACCTTTACGGAAAAAGCAGCTCAAGAAATGGAAGAGCGAGTTGATAAAGCATTACCTATGGGTTACTTTGATTTATGGATTTCTACTTTCCATTCCTTTGCTCAAAGAATTTTAGAGTCGCATGGCTTAGAAATAGGTTTAACCACTGATTTTAAGTTAGTTGATCAAACTGAGAGCTGGCTTTTAATACGTAATAATTTAGATAAGTTTAATTTAGATTATTACCAACCACGTGGTAATCCCTCTAAATTTATACATGCTTTAATTAAACATTTTTCAAGATGTAAGGATGAATTAATTACTCCAGAAGATTATTTAAAATATGCTGAGCAGTTTAGATTAGATAATGATCTTCGAAAAGACGAAGAAGCTGCTTTAGAAGTGAGACGCTTAGAAGAAGTAGCTAATGCATATCACACATATCAACAATTATTAATCGATAATGATTTATTAGATTTTGGTGATCTCATAAATTATTGTTTAGAGTTATTTACTAAGAGACTAAATATTTTAAAAAAATATCAACAACAATTTAAATATATTTTAATTGATGAGTTTCAAGATACTAATTATGCGCAGTACCAATTAATTAAGTTACTTGGTAATGAGCATAATAACATTACGGTAGTTGGTGATGATGATCAATGCTTGCCTTCTGATTCAGAAGTGTTGACCGAAAAAGGAAAAAAGAAAATAAAAAATATTAGAATTGGTGATGAGGTATTAACGGCAGTAGGTAAAGGGCATATTGGTATTTCTAAAGTTAATCATGTTCTTAAGAATAAGAAAAAAACTAAACTGATTAGTGTAAAAACAAAAAAGGGTTACCAGGTTCAAATAACTGATAATCATAAGATGTTTTGTCATGTCTCATCTGCGAACGATAAAAATAAGTATTTTTATGTTTATTTAATGTGGAAGCAAAGTCTAGGTTGGAGAATAGGTATAACTAAAAATTTAGCATGGAGATTACCTTTAGAACGTTCGGCTGATAAAATTTTAGGTATTAAAGCTTGTTTATCCGAGAAAGAAGCTAGATATCATGAACAATTATATTCTCTAAAATATTCTATTCCAACATATTGTTTTAAAGATAGAGATGGTTTAATGCTTAAGGAAAATAAATTAAGTAGTTTATATAAGGAATTGGATGTTGAAAAAGGAGTAAAAAGATTAGCAAAAGATCTAAATATTGACTTAAATAATGCACATATCTATCTAGCTGGTGTAACTAGAGGTAAAAGTAAAAGAATTAAAATTAATTTAAATATGTGTTATAGGTGTCATAGAAGTAAAGAGCATGTTAAGAAAAATAAAAAATTATTAGTAAATGGTCTAATTCAACATGAAGTAAATTTACAGACTTCAAATAAAGAAGTAATTAAAAAATTAGAAGATAATGGGTTTAAGCTTGCAAAAGCAAAAATAGGCAAACGATTACATATAGTTAGTAAAGATTTATTATATTTAGGAGGAGTAGTAAAAAAATTGGAAAATTTAACTAATGGAATAGTTGAGGTTAAGGCTAAAATAGGTAAGAAAAATTATCAGCATTTGCCAGCTGTAATTATACCTGCAAAAAATTTATTATTAGGTCATTTTTTGCCTGTTAAAGTTAAAAATCAAATAATATATGATGAAATAATTGATATCTCCGAACAAGACAAGATATTGACAGTCTATGATTTAGAAATAGATAAAACTCATAATTTTATAGCTAATGGTATAGTAGTTCATAATTCAATATACAAATTTCGTGGAGCATCGGTTAGTAATATTTTAGAATTTAAAAAAGATTATCCAAAGAGTCAAGAAATATTTTTAAGTATTAATTATAGATCAAAACAAAATATATTAGATTTAGCATATAACTTCATTCAACTAAATAATCCAAATAGATTAGAAGTTAAATTAAAAGTAGCAAATAAAAAGTTATCTAAAAAATTGAAATCAGCGTTAGTTGGTGAAGGTATTATTGAGCATATACATGCTCCTAGTTTAGAAGAAGAAATGGCTGGAGTGATAAATAAAATACAAGAGATAACAAATAAAGAAAAAGGTATTAGTTATAATGATTTTGCTATACTAGTTAGAGCCAACAATCAAGCTAATTTGTTTGTTCAAGGTTTGGAACGTGCAAATATTCCATATCAATATGTAGCTTCTAAGGGTTTATTTGCTAAACCCATTGTTTTAAATTTAATTGCTTTTCTAAAGCTTTTAGATGATTATCATGAATCTGATGCAATGTATAGGGTTTTAACTATGCCCATGTGGAATTTAACTACCTTAGAAATTGTTCAACTTACCTATTTAGCTCGTAAAAAAGCTTGGTCTTTGTGGGAAGCAGTTAATCAATCAAAATATGAATTAAGATTACCTGATGGTACGCAAGCTCAGATAAATAGGGTAGTAGATATGATAAAGAATTATTCATCCTTAACTAAAGAAGAAAAAGTAAGTAAAATAGTTTTTGACTTTTTAAATGATTCTGGTTATTTAAAATTTGTTGATAGTGAAGACGAATTAGATAAAAGGCAGGACTTTTCTTATCTTGGGCAATTCTACAAAAAGATAAAAGTATTTGAAGAATTTAATGATGACAAAAGTGTTAAGAATTTTTTAAAGCAACTGGGCTTAGAACTTGAATCTGGAGAACAGGGTAGTATGCAACCCTTAGGTGAAGATGAAGGTCCTGAAATGGTTAAAGTAATGACAGTTCACGCAGCTAAAGGTTTAGAGTTTAAATACGTATTTTTAGTTAATATGGTAGATCGGAGATTCCCTTCCATGGAAAGAAGTGAAGAGATAGAGTTACCTGATGAGTTGATTAAAGAAATCATTCCTGAAGGCGACATCCATCTTCAAGAAGAAAGAAGACTTTTTTACGTCGCTATGACTAGAGCTAAGCTTGGTCTCTTCTTAACTTCAGGTGAAGATTATGGCGGAATACGTAAAAAGAAGTTATCACTTTTTATGATAGATCTTGGTTTTAAACAAGTTGAACTTAAAAAGAATGATTTAAAAGTTTCTCAACTGGAAAAAGTAAAACCAATTAAAGTTAAAAAAACTAGTTATCATGATCTATTACCTAAACGATTTTCTTTTACCCAAATTAATGATTTTCAAAATTGTCCTCGTATGTACTATTATCGTTACATCTTAAAAGTACCTACTCAGGGTAATCAATATTTTAGTTTTGGTTCAACTATTCATTTGTCACTTCAAAGATTTTTTGAAGAGGCTAAAAAAAGACAAGGATTGAGTCAAGGTGACTTATTCTCTAAATCTAAAGAGGGACAACTTAGAAAAAAAGCTAGGGACCTAGTAAGTTTGGAGGAGTTACTAAGAATATATGAAGAGTCATGGCTAGATGATTGGTATCAGAATAAAAAACAGAAAGAAGAATATTTTAAAAATGGTAAGGAGATTTTAAAGAAGTTTCATAGTAGCCAACATTACTCAAAAATAATACCAGGCTATCTAGAAAAAGGTTTTACCATTAAAATAGGTGAGTACTCTTTAGGTGGTAAGATTGATCGAATAGATGATTTAGGTGATAGGTATAGGATCATTGATTACAAAACAGGTAAGCCTAAAATAAAGCTTGACGTGAATGATAAAGAACAACTCTTAATCTATCAAATGGCTTTAGAAAGCTGGCAGAATATGATAATTGAAGAATTAGTCTATTATTATTTGGAAGATGATAGTTTAATGAGTTTTAAGGGCACAGATAATGAAAAGAAGAAATTAACAGATAAGATAATTAAAACAATTGAAGAAATAAAAGGTTTTGATTTTGAAAAATATATTAAGAACCATGAAAAGTGCATCTATTGTAAAGAAATACTATAATTGCCAAAAGATGCTAAAAATAGTAAAATATATAGGTATTTAAGTGGATAAACGATAATTTTTGTTATATATTATGACTACTAAACAATTTGTTTTATTATTGGGTATTATTACCTTAATCTGTCTGGGAGCTTTTGTCATGGTACTTTTTTTTATTAACCCCGAAACTACCAGTATAATTGGTTTTTTACTCTTTTATCTCTCCTTATTTTTTGGGATAACCGGTATTATGTCTTTAATTGGTTTTTTAATGAGATCAGTCTTTACCCATAGATTTGAGGTTTTTGAACAAGCTCAAATATCTTTTCGTCAAGGCGTATTCTTCGGTATTATCTTAGCTGGTTCTATGTTTATGCAAGCTAATCGGTTACTTACTTGGCTTAATGCTTTACTTTTAGTTATGTTACTAACTATTATTGAATTTTTAATTATTTCGCTCAAAAAAACTTAAAATATGTTAGATGAATTAAAAAAATTAAAAGAAGATGCTTTAAATGAATTTAAGAAGGTTAAAGAGTCTGAAGAATTACAAAGATTAGAAACTAAGTATTTAGGTAGAAAAGGGGAGTTAACAAAATTACTTAAGAAAGTTAGGGATTTAGCTTTAGAGGAAAAGCCAAGGGTAGGTAAATTTGCTAATGAGGTAAAGAGTGAAATTGCTAAAACTATTAATGATATTAAATATGAATTAGGTAGCCATGAAGGTAGGCACGAAGCAGAGTATTTTGACCTGACTTTACCGGGTAAAAAGTATAAAGCTGGTCATTTTCACCCTTTAACTTTAGTTCAAAAACAGTTAGAAGAAATATTTGAGAGAATGGGTTTTATGGTTTTAGAAGGACCTGAGCTTGAATCAGAGTATTACAACTTTGAAGCCTTAAATATTCCTGAAACTCATCCAGCTCGTGATACCATGGATACCTATTATCTAAAAAATAAAAAGGGTTGGTTACTTAGAACTCATACTTCTAATCAACAAGTTAGAACCATTGAAAAGTATGGCGCTCCACTTCGAGCTGTTTTTCCTGGTAGATGTTTTAGATACGAAGCAACTGATGCTTCACACGAAACTACTTTTAATCAATTAGAAGGCTTAATGATTGATAAGGATATATCTATTGCTAACTTAATTGCGGTAATGAAATCATTACTTCGTGAAGTTTTGAATAAAGACGTTAAAGTAAGAATGAGACCAGGCTATTTTCCTTTTGTGGAACCTGGTTTTGAATTAGATGATTCATGTTTAATTTGTTCTGGTAAGGGGTGTAGTGTTTGTAAGAAATCAGGCTGGGTAGAACTTTTACCTTGTGGTCTAGTCCATCCTAATGTTTTAAGGGCAGGTGGTCTTGATCCAAAGGTTTATTCAGGTTTTGCCTTTGGTCTTGGTTTGACAAGACTCGTTATGATGAAATATGAAATAGATGATATACGCTTACTGTTAAGCGGAGATTTAAGATTTTTAAATCAATTTTAATATATGCAAATATCTTTAAACTGGTTAAAACAATACGTAGATATACCAAAAGATTTAGAGCCTAAGGATCTAGCTTTAAAATTAACTATGGCTACAGTTGAAATAGAGAATATTATTGATCAGAGAGAACGCTTTAATAATATTATTGTGGGTGAAATAATTGATATTGTAGATCATCCTGATGCTACTAAGTTAAAAGTCTGTCGAGTTAAAACTGGTAAAGAAGAATATCAAATAGTTTGTGGCGGTGCTAACATTTATCAAGGTCTAAAAGGTGTTTTAGCTTTACCTGGGGCGCAAGTTAAATGGCATGGGCAAGGAGAATATGTAAAATTAGAGAAAACTAAAATACGTGGCATTGAGAGTAATGGTATGCTATGTGCTGCTGAAGAAGTAGATTTGCCTGAGATTTATTCTGTTAATGGTGGGGTAGTTGATTTAGGAGCTAAGGTAAAAATTGGACAATCGATTGCTGAAGTATTTGGTTTAGATGATGTAATCTTTGAAATTGATAATAAATCTATTACTCATCGTTCTGATTTATGGGGTCATTATGGTTTAGCTCGGGAAATAGCCGCTATCTTTGATACTAAGTTAGGACAACTTAAAACTGATATCTTAAAAGAAGGTAAGGAGGTTGATTTAAAGGTTGAGATTGAAGATAATGAGAATTGTCTAAGATACATGGCGGTAGCGATTGGAAATGTTAAGATTGAAGCTTCACCGGATTGGCTACAGAATTTTTTGAAAGCCGTAGGTATTAGACCAATAAATAATATCGTTGATATTTCTAACTTTGTTATGTTAGAGTTAGGGCAACCAACTCATGCTTTTGACAGAAAAGATATTACTGATGATACGATTATTATTAAAAGAGCTAAGGGTAAAGAGAAGTATAGAACCTTAGATAATATTGAAAGAGAATTAGATTTAAATACTTTACTTATTTGTGATAAAAAGAGACCAGTCGCTTTAGCTGGAGTGATGGGTGGATTAAATAGTGAAGTTGAAGAGAAGACGGAAGAAATCATATTTGAAGTAGCTAATTTTAATCCAGTTAATATCCGTAAAACAGCTACTCGTTTAGATCTTCGTACTGATGCAGCTACTCGTTTTGAAAAAGGTTTAGATCCAGGTTTAGTGGAAATAGGTATGAAACGAGTTATTACTTTAATTCATGAATTATTACCTCAAGCTAGATTAACAAGTAAAGTAATTGATATAAATAATCTTAAAGCTGAAGCTAGAGTGATTGAACTAAGTTTAGACTTTTTAAAACGTCGAGTAGGCATTGAAATACCTAAAAAAGAGGTTATACGTATTTTAGAAAGTCTTTCCTTTAAAGTCAGTGATAAGAAAGGTGAACTGTCAGTTACCGTACCTGATTTTAGAACAAAAAAAGATATTTTTATTGTCGAAGACTTAGTTGAAGAAATTGCTCGTATTTATGGTTATGATAATATTGAACAAGTTATGCCATATATTTCCATGGAACCTCAGGAATATAATCAGGAAAGGGAAATAGAAAGACAGGTAAAAAATATCTTAGTTAATGTCGGTGGTTTAAATGAAGTACTTAATTATTCCTTTATTTCAGAGAAACAGATTCTTAATTTGGGTTTGGAATTAGAAAATCATTTAGAGCTTAAGAATACATTATCCCAAGATCAAAAATACTTAAGGTCTAGTTTAATCTTTAATTTACTTCATAATGTAAGTGATAATTTAAGATTTTTTAAGGAGTGTAAATTATTTGAATTAGGTAGGGTTTTTAATCTAAAAGCAGGGGAATATAGTTTTAGCCCGAAGAGTAAAGAACTATTATCTAGTCAAAGTAAAGAGTTAGCTGGCGTGGTGATTAATGATAATCCTTTTATTGAAGTTAAAGGATTAGTTGAAACTTTACTTAACTTGTTAGAAGTAAAATATGAGTTAAGAATCAATAAGAATAATTCAGGTCATGTTTTAGATAATACAAAATGTTTAGAAATTATTATTGGTGACAATTTAATTGGTTATCTTGGTGAAGTTGATAAAAAAATATTAAGTAAAAATGAGATTAAAGTTAAGGTAGGGTATTTTCAGATTAATTACAAAGAATTCCTTAAACATGTAGCTGATAACTTAAAATATGAGCCATTACCTAAATATCCAGGCATGACCTATGATTTGTCCATAATAGTGCCATTTAAGGTAAATTGGGCTGATTTGGAACAAGAAGTAAGGTCTACTAGTAAATTAATACAACAAGTTGAATTATTTGACGTTTACCAAGTATCTAAGTTAGGGCCTAATAAGAGATCACTAGCTTTTCATATACATTTTCTTGATAAAAAGAGAACTTTAGAGACTAAAGAAGTTGAGAAAATAAGGGAAGAGATAGTTAAAAAATTAATTAAAAAATTTAAGGCAGAAATAAGATAAAAATATGAAAGAAATAAAAAAAATAAGTTTATTATCAGTTGCTGAATTCGCAGGTATTTTAGTTGGGGGTATCTATTTGGTGATTGGTGTTTTAATGAGTTTAGTCTATTTTGTAATGGGTATATTTGTTTTAGAAAGTTCTGATGTTATTGGTTTAGGTTCTGGGATCTTAGCTACTTTTCTTTTAGCTCTTTTAGTTGGCGTACTAAGTTTTATCATTGGACTTTTTATTGCTTGGTTATATAATTTAACGGCTAAATTAATTGGTGGTATTAAAATAGAATTAAGTGATAGAATTGAAGTAATTAAGGAAGAAATGAAAGAAGAGGTTAAACCACAAATGTTTACCACGCCACCACAAGTTGAAGTAGATGATTTAGTGGATAAAATACCAGCTGAAGGAATAGATGATACTTTCAAAACATATTAGTTTATTAACAAATTAATTGAGATAGTATGAGTTAAAATCATTAAATCAGGAGGAATTGACATGTATAAAAAAGGTAATTGGTTACAACGTAAATATCAGATTATATCTGATAATCATCGTTGTTTACATTGTGCCAGGCAATGTCTGAGATGTTTGAGGGAACTCAGATTTAACAGACTGACTCCTTTTCAACTGGAGCATAATATCTATATCGCTTTGAGTCAGTTTCGGGGGGGAGTTGCTAAGTTCTGGTCGATGCTCAGTATTACTCCCGAGTCACTTTCTGAATTGAAAAGAAGAGGTTATCGGGCTACTAATTGATTACTTCTATGAATTCATTAATCTGCTCTTTTGAGCAGATTTTTTTTATTCAAAAAACACTTGCTTTTTTATCTAAATTATGCTATTATTAGGTTAGAATTGTAAGCTATTGTAAGCTAAGGTTAGCCTAATATTAAACATAATTTATTTAATTTTTTATTTATTTAAAATATGGTCAAAAAAGCCATTAAAAAAGTAAATAAACCAGCTTCTAAAGCTAGTAAAAAAATCGTTTCTTCAACCGGTAGCTCAGAATATATGGCTAAGCAAATTACTGTTTTGGAAGGCTTAGATCCAGTTAGAAGAAGACCAGGCATGTATATTGGTAATACCGCTTCTGAAGGTTTACATCATTTGATTTGGGAAGCAGTTGATAATGGTATTGATGAAGCTATGGCTGGTCATTGTAATCAAGTAACGGTTACCTTATTACCAGAAGGCAAGGTTCAAGTTTCGGATAATGGACGTGGTATTCCAGTTGATAAACATCCAGTTACGAAACTTAGTGCTTTAGAAACAGTTATGACTAAATTACATGCTGGTGGTAAATTTGGAGAAGGTGGTTACAAAGTTTCTGGTGGTTTACATGGTGTTGGTATATCAGTCGTTAATGCCTTATCATCTTGGATGAGAACTGAAGTTAAACGTGATGGTTTTATCTATGTTCAAGAATATAGTAAGGGTAAGGTTAAGGGTAATGTTAAAAAAATTGGTACCACTAAAGAAAGAGGGACAACTCAAACTTGGCTAGCTGATCCTGAGATATTCACTGTTAATGAATATAGTTTAAGTAAAATATTAGATCATTTAAGACAGCAAGCATATTTGACTAAGGGTATAAAGATTGTTGTTCGTGATGAAAGAATATCTGACCAGAAAAGAGTGTATGTTTTCTATTTCGAAGGTGGTATTGCTTCTTTTGTAAAACATTTAAATCATAATTATGAAGTTAAACAAGAAAATGTTTTTTATGTTGAAAAAGAACAAGATGATATTAATGTTGAAGTAGCTGTACAATATTCAACTGAATATCGGGAATTAGTCTATACCTTTGCTAATAATATTCATACCATTGAAGGTGGTATGCATATGGTTGGTTTTAGATCTGCCTTAACTCGTGTTTTAAATAATTATGCTAGAAAAAATAGTTACTTAAAAGAGAAAGATACTAATTTATCTGGCGATGATGTTCGTGAGGGTTTAACAGCAGTTATTTCTGTTAAATTAAAAGATCCTCAATTTGAAGGACAGACTAAAGCTAAGCTTGGTAACGCTGAGGTTAGAACGGTTGTAGAAAATATATTTAATGATTACTTTAATTCATTCTTAGAAGAAAATCCTAGAGATGCTAAAGGTATCTTAGAAAAATGTTTACTTGCTCAACGGGCTCGGGTAGCAGCCAGAAGCGCTCGGGAAGCTGTATTAAGAAAAGGTGTTTTAGATGGTTTAACACTACCTGGGAAATTAGCTGATTGTTCAAGTCGAAATCCTGAAGAATGTGAAATATATATTGTTGAGGGTGATAGTGCTGGTGGTAGTGCTAAACAAGGTAGAGATAGAAGGTTTCAAGCTATTTTACCTCTTCGGGGTAAGGTTTTAAATGTTGAAAAAGCTAGACTTGATAAGATATTAGCTAATAATGAATTAAAATCATTAATTATTGCTTTAGGAACAAATATTGGTGAAAATTTCAATTTAAATGATTTAAGATATGATCGAATTGTTATCATGACTGATGCTGACGTTGATGGTGCTCATATACGTACTTTACTTTTAACTTTATTCTATCGTTATTTTCCTAAATTAATTAGTGGTGGCCATCTTTATGTGGCAAAGCCACCATTATATCAAATTAAAAAAGGTAAAGAATCATATTATGTTTATACTGATGAAGAGTTAAAAGTTTTAAAAAAGAAACTTGATGTTAAAGAAGTCGTGGGTGTTTTTGAAGAAGCGGAAAAAGAAAACAATGGGGAAGTAGAAGTTGAAAAAGAAGAAACAGAAGTAACAAAAGGCACTAAAGTTAATATACAAAGATACAAAGGTTTGGGCGAAATGAATCCAGCACAATTATGGGAAACTACCATGGATCCCATAACTAGGACTTTAAAACAAATTAGCATTAAAGATGCTGCCAAAGCTGATGAAACTTTTGACATTTTAATGGGTAGTGATGTACCTTCGCGTAAACATTTTATTCAAACTCATGCTAAAAGTGTTGAGAACTTAGATATTTAAATTATGGCCTTAGAAACGATAAAATTTAATAATGTTACTTGGGTTAATATTATTGAGCCTGATGTTAATGATATTAATTTTTTAGTTGAAAAATACAAGTTTCATCCTCTGGACATTAAAGACGTAAAAGGTGAATTTCAAAGATCCAAAATTGATATTTATTTAGATTATGCTTTCATTATTCTACGCTTTCCTGTAACTTATAAAGATTCTAATTTAATTGGTTCTCATGAATTAAATATTTTTCTAGGTAATAATTATGTTATCACTATTCAAAAGAAAGTTATTAAAAGTCTAAACCACTTTTTTACTCGAGTAAAGAATAGTAAGAAATTACAAAAAGAGATATTCCAGGGTAAGGCGGCTTTGGTTCTTTATTATATTTTAGATAACTTGTATCGTTCTTCATTTACCATCATTGATTGGTTAGCAAGAGAGATAAATAGGATAGAAACAGCAGTTTTTGAAGAAAGTACTAGAAAAGTAGTTAAAGATTTAGCTCAGGCTCGGAGAAACGCTTTAACCTTTAGTACCATTATCGATCCTCAACGTTTAGTTTTTAAGAGTATAATTAATTTAAAAAAAGATTATTTTAGTGAAGACTTAGTAGATTATTTTGATGATATTAATGACTTTATTGGTAGAATTTATACTAATTTAACTAATTTAAAAGAATTAGTTAATGGTTTACACGAAACTAACGAATCATTAATAACACATAGATTGAATAAAGTAATGAAGATTCTTACTATTTTTTCTGTTTCCATGTTACCCCTTACTTTACTTACTGGTATTTATGGTATGAATTTAGATAATCTACCTCTTATTCATAATGAATCATTAGTGTGGTGGATATTTGGTGGCTTAGTTATAATTATTGTAGCTATTTTTGCTTACTTAAATCATAAAGATATTATTTAATATGGTAAAAAGAAAATTTGTTGAAAATCCAGAATCAGAAGCGTCGATTATGGAGGGAGAAGTAACTCCTAAAGAGAAGCCTAAAGAACCTGAAGGTTTGGTTATTACTGTTGAGCAGAAAAAGCGGGTAAGGTGTCCCCTTTGTCTAGACAGTCATATTGGGTGTAAATGTGATTTTTAATG
>CAZSGB010000002.1:0-22468 GCA_964606355.1 uncultured Gammaproteobacteria bacterium
GGGGTCGTATTCAAAACATAGTATTCAAGGATATATTTGTAACAGGCACAGATTTCCCTGAATCTTATTTTGTCGGTTATGATTCTGAGCATCAGGTAAGGGATATTACAATAGAAAATATTCGAATCAATGGTAAGTTGATTAACCTATCTGATGAAGCTGTAGTGAACAAGGAATTCTTAGAAGCTTTACTTAAGTATTTTGTACCAGCAGCTAGTTACGAGCTTCTAAAAGAAAGAAAAGAAATGAAATTTGTTTATAACTGGCAAGATAAAGCACGTTTTAAAGTCTACATTTTTAAACAAAAAAATAATTTTAGCCTTTCTCTTAAGATGATTACAGGACAAATTAAATCCTTGCAAGAATTAGGTGTACCTAATATTATAAGTAGCTTTTCTAAAAAAGAGAGTGGTTTAATTATAATAACCGGAACTATTAATTCAGGGCGGAGTACGACGCTAGCGGCTCTAATCGATGAAATAAATAGAAATCGTAATGAAAGAATCTTACTCTTAGAAAAGCCGATTGAACAATTATTTGTTAATCAACAAAGTTTTATCGAACAAAGAGAGATAGGTACTGACGTAGATTCTTTTTCTGAAGCCTTAGATTCAGCTCGTGATGAAGATATTAATGTCGTGGTCTTGTCAGAAGTTGATAACTTAAAAACTTTAGAATCACTTTTAGAAATAGCTGAATCAGGACGTTTAGTTATCGTGGTTATGAATTATGATACCGTAGTTTCTTGTTTACAAGGCTTTGTTTCTGATTTCCCTGAAGCTAAAAAACAATGGGTTAGGGATGTTTTAGCTAATTATTTGATTGGTATTATTTCCCAAAAATTAGTTAGTGCTATAGCAGGTAATGAAGCTTTAGCAGTCGAGATATTAACTTCATCTGATAGTTTTAAATCATTAGTTAAAGAAGGTAGATTTATTAATTTAGAAAATATTATTCAAACTTCTAGAGCAGAAGGTATGATTAGTATGGATATGTCTCTTGCTGAACTGGTTAGAATGGGGCGGATTAATCAGCAAGAAGCCATAAAACATGCTACTAATCCTAAAGCTTTAGCTAAGTTATTTAAATAAGTTATGAAATTTAATTACAAAGCTAGAAAAACTGATGGTCAAATCTTTCAAGGGGTAGTTGAAGCTTCTGATGAGAATACAGCAGCTGATATTTTAATGGATAGGGGACTTTCCGTTATTTCCATTGAAATGGTACCAAATATTGAATATGATTCAGAAAAGGGTTTTAAAATAGCTTTTTTTAAGAAAAAAATTAAGATAAAAGAAGTAGTTATCTTTGCTAGGCAACTCTCAGTTATGATTAGTGCTAATGTTCCCATTGTTCAAGCTTTAAGAATTATTGTTCAACAAACAGAAAAAGATAATTTTAAAGAAATAATTGCTGACGTAGCTGATGAAGTAGAGAGTGGCGCTAAGTTATCAGCTTCCCTGGCTAAGTATCGTAAAACCTTTTCTGATTTCTTTGCTTCCATGATTAAATCAGGTGAAACTTCTGGTAAATTAGATGAAGTTTTAGAGTACTTAGCTGATCAAGAAGAAAAAGATTATGATTTAACTTCCAAGATCAAGGGCGCAATGATTTACCCAATTTTTATTGTTTCTGGCTTAGTAGTGGTTGGTATTGCGATGATGATTTTCGTCATACCTCAGCTTACTTCCATGTTAACTGCTTCAGGCGCAGAATTACCTTTTACAACCAAGGTCTTAATTGGTACTTCTCGAGCTATGCGTAGTTACTGGTATCTCTTACTTCTCGGGGTGATCGTTTTTGTTGGTGGTATTAAATATTTTATTTCAACTTTTAAAGGTAGGCATATTTGGGATACAGTTAAAATACGCATACCAGTTTTTGGTCATTTATTCCAAATGATCTATTTAGTACGTTTTACAAGGTCTTTATCCACTTTAGTAGTTGGTGGCGTACCACTTTCTAAAGCTTTAGAAATTGTCTCAGAAGTTGTGGGAAATGCTGCTTACAAACAATTAATTGATGAAACTATTAAAGAGGTAGAGGATGGTAATAGCGTAGCGGTGGTCTTTTTAAGGTCAGCTATTGTTCCTAAGTTAGTTTCTAACATGTTAGCGGTGGGCGAAAAAACTGGTAGATTAGATAATATATTGAATAAGATAAGTGAATTCTATGCTAGGGAAATAGAGAACATGGTGGCTAACATGACTCATTTAATTGAGCCTTTTATTATGGTCTTAATTGGTATAGCGGTCGGTGGTATGGTCGCATCTATTATTTTACCAATGTATAACTTAGCTAATCAGTTTTAGAATAAAGTGTGGAAAACTTGATTTTTTCTTTATTTCTTGCTATAATATAGTTAGCATGGTTGTGGATACGTTATCCACAGCTTTTAATATAATATATATAAATAAGTTGTTTACTTTGAATTATTATAAAGTAAAAGAAGCTTCTACTTTATAATCTTAATTTTTAAGTGAATAAAGGTCGAAATATTTACTTAAAATACAATATTTAGACAATTTATCTTAAGTCTTATTAATAATATATAATTTTATGAAAAACAAAAAAGGTTTTACATTAATAGAACTATTAGTGGTTATTGCCATTATTGGTTTATTATCAACACTGGCTGTTGTTTCTTTAAATGGTGCTAGAGCTAAAGCTCGTGATGCTAAACGTGTTAGTGATGTTAAACAAATTAGTACTTTAATTGAAATGGAAGCAGCTAACTCATCAACTGGTGGTTATGATGTTTTACCTACTGAATGCGATGCGGCTGGTGAATTACTTTCGGCATGTGATATTGGTGGTGTTGATTTATCAACCATTACTGATCCAAGTGGCACAGCAGCTTGTCATTCAACTTCAGCTGCTGCTTGTGCTTATTCAATGGGAATGGCTGAAGTTATTAATGATTATGAAATCTGCTTTTATCTAGAAGAAGGGGTTGGTGGAGTTGCTACTGGTATTAACCACGTAGGTCCTGGTGGTGTAATTGCTGCTTCTTGTTCCCATACCTTATAATGATAATTGATTACATTTGATATTAAAGGCCTCGCTTTCGAGGCCTTTTTTTGATATAATAAATATATTAATATACTAAGTAATTTATTATGAAAAATAATAAGGGTTTTACATTAATAGAGCTTTTAGTAGTAATTGCTATTATTGGCCTACTTTCATCACTGGCTGTTGTTTCTTTAAATGGAGCTCGTGGTAAAGCACGTGATGCTAAACGTATTAATGATGTTAAACAACTTTCATTGTTAATTGAAATGGAAGCGGCTAATAGTGCTACTGGTGGTTATGGTTTACTTCCTGCAGCTTGTAATACAGCTGGTAATTTAACAACTGCTTGTGGTATTTTTGGTGGACATGATTGGAGTACCATGGTTGATCCTTCGTTATCAGATACTGCGTGTAATGGTAATAGTTTGGCAACTTGTGCGTATTCAATAGGGATTGATAGTCAAGAAGGAGATTATCAAATTTGTTTTTATTTAGAAGAAGGAGTAGCCAATCTTGTTCAAGGCATTAACCATGTAAGTAAGGGTGGAGTAGTTAGTGCTGATTGTGATTATAGGCCATAATTTTAATTAAATGATAAGTAACAATAAAAAAGGTTTTACTTTAACTGAGTTATTATTAGTTGTTACTATCATAGCTTTTTTAAGTGCTGCTGCAGCTATTACTTATACAACTTCTAGAATGAAAACAAGAGATGGTCGTAGAGTATCGGATATAAAACAAATGTATACAACTATGGAAATAGTTGCTAATACTACGCCTGGTGTAGCTTTAGAAGGTTGTGATGGTGCTTATGATTTAACTTCAAGTTGTACGGGGCCAGCTTTAATAATAAATGATATGGTAAAATTTTATGACCCTCTTGGTAGCGTACCTTGTCAGCCCGGAGTAGTCGCAGAGACATGTAATTATTCTATCAGTAGGTCTGATGGTACTGCTGGGGCTACTGTTGATAACTTTCAGATATGTTTTTTACTTGAGGGCAATACTATCAGTTATAACGCTGGTCTTCATTCAATAAATGATCAAGGAGTAATCGCTGGTTGTAATTAAATATTATTTATGAATAAAAAAGGCTTTACATTAACTGAGCTATTGGTAGTAATTACTATTATTGCTTTGATTTCTTCACTCTCTTTGATTACTTTTAATAGTGCTAGAGCTAAAGCCAGAGATGGTAAAAGGATGAATGATATTGGTGTATTATATCGAGCTATTGAAACACATATTGCTAATTATGGTGTACCACCCGCTAAACCAGATACTTGGGATGCTTTAGCTACGGGTTCTGGCCAGAATAGTTTAGCTGGGTATTTAGCAGCTGGGGTTATGCCGCAAGATCCAAATAGTACAAGATTTTATATATATTGTAGAAATGGTAATAAATATTTAGTGGGTACGATTTTAGAGCAAGAAAAGGATATTCAAGGTGATATAGATAATATAATTAACGATTTTGATGAAGGGACTCAATGTGTTACTTCAAATAATAAAGTGGTTGTCATGATTATATGCGATGATGGTACTAGTGGTAGGATATTGGTTTCTGGCGGCGTCGGGTCTTTAGCCAATGGTCCTGGTTTATGTCTTGGTAAGATAGATTAAAAATATAAATATAACTATTGTTGAACTGCTATGAAAATGGTAAAATATATCATATATGATAGCAGTTTTTGTATTTATTTTTGGTCTAATTATCGGTAGTTTCTTAAATGTTGTAATTTATCGGTTAAAAAGTAAGGAGAATATCATTAATTCTAGGTCAAAATGTATTTCATGTCATCATCAGCTTGGAGTAATGGATTTAATTCCATTATTAAGTTTTGTATTACTTAAGGGTAAATGTCGGTATTGTAAGAATAATATATCATGGCAGTATCCATTAGTAGAACTTGGTACTGCTATTTTATTTATCTTAGGCTTTTTTAAATATTTCAACACTGCTGATTTAGCCACTTCTGTTTTAGTCTCATTTATTGCCTATTTAATCTATTGTTCCTTTTTAATTATTATTTTTGTATACGATTTAAAACATTATTTGATTTTAGATAAAATAGTGTTACCAGCTGTTTTAATAGCTTTTCTCTTTAATTTTAGTCTAGGTGTAAGTCTATTTAATTTGCTCTTAGCTTCAATAATTGTAGCTGGTTTTTTTCTTTTTCAATTTATTGTTTCTCGTGGTAAATGGATAGGTGGGGGAGATATACGTTTAGGCTTTTTGATGGGTGCAATTTTAGGTTGGCCTAATGCTATAGTAGCTTTACTCCTAGCTTACGTCATGGGTTCAATAATTAGTCTCTTACTGATAGCTTTCAAGCTTAAAAAATGGGGAGACCATCTACCCTTTGGTACATTTTTAAGTTTAGCTACCGTTCTTACCATATTATATGGCACAGAGATATTAAATTGGTACATAAATTTAGTGAGATTATGAAGAAATTAGTACAAAATGGTTACAGTATGATTGAGCTAATGGTAGTTATCTTTATCTTTATCGTTATTTTTACTGCTACTATGGCTAATTTTAGACACGGAGAAAGAACTGAAGAATTAAGACTAGCCGCTGATCATGTAGCTAGTGTTATTCGTCAAGCTCAGTCTCAAGCTTTAGCTGGTATAGGCGAAGAAACTGATCTTAGTACTGATTATGGCTTACTTTTTATTGAAGAGATCAATCAATTTTTAATCTACAAAGATAATAACAAAAATAAAATTTATGATATTGTAGGCAATGAATTAATTGAGACTATTACTTTACCTCAAACTATTACTATTACTGAAGTGACTGGAGGTATATTAAATATTGTTTTTTCACCACCACGCCCAACTATATATATTAATGGAGATACAGTATTACAAGAAGCTGAGATTAAATTAAATCATTTAAAAATATCTGATAAACAAGGAACTATTAATTTTAATAGAATCACTGGTCGTGTTAATTCAGAAATAACTTCTTTACCATAAAAGATGAATAATATATTTAAAAATAAAAGAGGTCTTGGCTTCATTGAAATGATAGCAGCTCTTGGCGTTATTGTTACTGGGGTAATTGCTGGATTAACTTTAACAACTTTTAACTTAACTTCAAGTAATATTAGCGAATCTAAATTGTTAGCGGCTAATCTTGCTCGTGAAGCTATTGAAGTAATTAGGAATAAGAGAGATTCTAATTGGTTAACTACAATAAATGATTGGAACCAGGGTATTTTAATAGCGCCAACTGTTAATTATAGGTTAATTGTTAGTTTTAATGAAGTTACTAATACTTGGGTTTTTGATGATGGATTGTTTGATATTGAAGATTGTCTTAATTGCCAAATATATTTTGATCCAGATAGTGGAATATATACTCATAACGTCGGAGATAATATCTTAACTAATTTTAAAAGGATAGTTACTCTTCGTGAAATATGTTGGCAAGCACCGATTAAAACAGAAAGTATTCAACCCTATGGTGATCATTGTCCAGGTGATACTTTAGCTGGTTATTATTTAGAAGCACAAGTTACTTGGACAGAAAGTAATATACCATATGATTTAACTATCGTTGATAAGATATATGATTGGAAATAATAAAAAAGGCTTTACTTTAATAGAAACAGTTATTGTGTTAGGTATTTTTTCTATTGCCACCACTTATGCTATTTCCATCTTTATTCAATCAAATACCGTACAAAAGAGAACCGCAAATATTCAACGTTCAACTTCAGATGCTCGTTATGTCTTAGAAGTCATGGCTCGTGAATTTAGGATGGGTACGGTTGACTATGATTACTATGATGGTGGTAGTATTCCTGTTCCGGTTGATACCTTAGCTTTACGAGATGAAAATAATAGTCCAGTAATATTTAAAAAAATGAATTCTTCAGGCAGAGAAGCAATTCAAGTTTGTTACGATTCAGAAGAATGTGTTTCTGGTCAGTGGCTAGATATTACGCCCTCTACTGTCAAAGTAGATCGTTTAGCTTTCTATATCTCTCCCAACGAAGATCCTTTTACTTGGCAAGTCGGTATAGGTTTTGGTAATAATAATCAACCTCGAGTAACCATAATTTTAGAAACTAAGAGTAATATTGAAGATAGTGCTAAATTACATGAATCACATTTTCAAACCACCGTGAGTTCAAGAAAATATGAAAGATAAATTTAAAAAACAATTTGGTGCAGCTTTACTACTTGCTCTTTTAGTGATGGCTGGAATAATGACCGTATCAACCGGTACTTCTCTTTTAGTTATGTCTGAGATAAGGCAATCACTTTATTTAGATCAATCTATTATTTCTTTTTACGCGGCTGAAAGTGGCGTTGAAAAAGCTTTGTACCAAGTTAGACGAGGTCAAGTCGAGGTAACTGATTTAAATAATACTTCAGAAGAATTGAATAATGAGGCAAATTATTCTCTCTATACTTCTAATACCGTAAATACTATATATACTTCACTTCTTCAAGATCAATCATATCAATTAGATTTGTATGATCCGGGTACTTTAACAGCTTTAGCTCAGCAAATTAGGTATTTAAACATTACTTGGCAAGGAGCAGGTTCTAATTTAGAAGTTAATTGGGCTTGTTGGGGTACTAATGGTGTTTTAGGTGAACCGCAATCAAGATTGTATAGTGTTACTTTGAGCCCAGTTAGTATTCAATTAAATACTGTACCTAATTGTGAATTACACCGAGTTAAAATAACAGCTCGTAATGCTGGGGCTACCAATATTGAAATTACCGCCCGGACTACTCAAGATGGTAACACTGTTCCAATTCCAGCCAGAGTTCAGATAAAAGGTTTAGGTGAATATCCTAGTGGTAATAATGAAGCCTCCAGGCAAGCTATATTAGTGACTATGCCAGAGAAAAATCCATTATCTAATTTGTATGATTATGTTCTTTATTCAGAAGCAGATATTTTAAAAGATAATTAAGCATGGACAAAAAAGAAGTAAAAGTACGTATTGAAAAGTTAAAGCGGGAGATTAATCATCACCGCTATCTTTATCATGTCAAGGATAAACAAGAAATACCTGATTCTGCTTTAGATTCATTAAAACATGAATTATTTCAATTAGAAGAAAAATACCCCGAGTATATTACTTCAGATTCCCCAACTCAAAGGATAGGGGGTAAACCACTTAGTAGATTTATTAAAGTGACTCATTCTACGCCTATTCTTTCCTTAGAAGATGTATTTAATATGGACGAAGTAAAGAAATGGCTTGAAAAGAATGAAAGAATAGTAAAAGGCAATTATGATTTCTTCTGTGAGTTAAAATTAGATGGTTTAACCGTAGTTTTAACTTATGAAAATGGTGTCTTAGTTCAAGGGGCTACTAGAGGTGATGGTAAAGTAGGCGAAGAAGTAACTCAGAATTTAAAAACTATTGAAGCTATTCCCTTAAAATTAGAAGGTAAAAATATACCTAAAATATTAGAAGTACGTGGTGAAGTAGTAATGATTAAAAAAGTATTTGAAAAGATAAATAGGGAACTCGCAAAAAGAGGTGAAGCTACTTATGCTAATCCTAGAAATATTGCTTCAGGTAGTATACGTCAACTTGACCCTAAAATAGTAAGCGCACGTAAATTAGATTGCTTTGTTTATGAGATCATAACGGATCTTGGGCAAAAAACACATCAAGAAGTACATGAATTATTAAAAGAGTTTGGTTTTAAGACTAATCCAAATTGTCAGCATTGTTCGAATTTAAAGGAAGTAGAGAATTATTTAAAAACTTGGGAGAAAAAAAGGAAAAACTTAGACTATCAAACTGATGGCGTAGTTATTGTGGTTAATGATATTTTACTGCAAAAGAAATTAGGACATATTGGTAAAGCCGAACGTTGGATGTCAGCTTACAAATTTCCTGCTGAACAAGTAACTACTAAAGTAGAGGATATTATTATTCAAGTAGGCAGAACTGGGACCTTAACACCGGTGGCTGTTTTTAAGCCCGTAGCTGTTGCTGGTTCTACCGTTACCCGAGCCACTCTCCATAATCAAGATGAGATAGAGAGAATAGATATACGTATCGGTGATACGGTAATTATTCAAAAAGCTGGAGATGTTATTCCAGACATAGTGAAGGTTTTAGTTAACTTGAGAACAGGTAAAGAGAAGAAATTTAAAATGTTAGAGTTCTGTCCAATTTGTGGAAATCGCGTAGTAAAGAAAGAAAATGAAGTAAACTATTTCTGTACTAATCCTAAGTGTTTTGCTCAAGAAAAAGAAAAAATAAATTACTTTGTTTCAAAAAAAGGTTTTGATATTGAAGGTTTAGGCCATAAAATTGTTGAACTGCTAATTAATGCTGGTTTAATTCAAGATGCTTCTGATTTATTCAAATTAACTGAAGGTGATTTAAAGCCCTTAGAAAGATTTGCTGATAAATCAGCTTTTAATATCATTAAATCAATTAATGACTCTAGGGTAATTGAGTTGAATAAATTCATTAATGCTTTGGGCATACGTCATATTGGTGAAGAAACAGCCATAACTTTAGCTAATCATTTTGAGACTTTTAATAGCTTAAAACGAGCCAGCTTAAAGGATTTAGATGGCATTAGAGACGTGGGAGATGTTATGGCTAAGAGTATTTTTGATTATTTTAATAATAATGAAAACAAAGTATTTTTAGATAAGCTATTTGAAAATGGAATTAAGATAAAAGAGAATAAATATGTTAATGATGGTAAGTTTAAAGATAAAGTCTTTGTTTTGACTGGCTTGCTTAGCTCTTTGACCAGAGATGAAGCTAAAAAAAAGATCAGGGGTGAAGGTGGAGAGATATCATTGAGCGTCAGTAAGAATACAGATTACTTAGTTGTAGGAGAAAAACCTGGTTCTAAATATGATAAAGCTAAGAGGTTAAAGATTACAATATTATCAGAAAAAGAATTCAGAGATTTGTTTTAAGGTTATTATTAGGTTGTCTATTTTAAGTAATATTTGATAAAATAAGCATTATATGAGTATTAAGAAGCAAGATATAGAGAAACTAGCTAAATTAGCTCGAATTGAGCTTAAGGAAGGAGAAATAGGTGAGTTTACAACTGATATTTCTTCTATTTTAAGTTATGTTACTAAATTACAAGAAGTAAAGATAAAAAAGGAGATTGAAGCTAAAGATGATAAAGATAGTCGTTTAAGAGAGGATGAGGTAATAGGTACTTCTAACGAAGAACAGCAAGCTTTACTTAATTTAGTACCAGAGAAAGAAAAGAATTTAATAAAAACTAAACCAGTTTTTGAATAATATGGATCTATCATATTTAACAATTAATCGGGTAAAAGAGGGCTTAAGAACTAAAAAGTTTTCATGCATTGAACTGGTTAAATATTATTATACTCGTATAGAAAATTTTAAAGATTTAAATTGTTATATAACTTTAAATAAAAAGGAAGCTTTAAAACTGGCTAAGGTTGTTGATCAAAAGATTAAGATAGGTGAAAAGTTAAAAAAATTAGAAGGTGTACCTTGTAGTATCAAAGATTTAATTATGACCAAAGGTTTAGTGACAACAGCTGCTTCTAAAATGTTAGAAGAGTATGTTGCTCCTTATGATGCTTTTGTTGTAAAGAAATTAAAAGAGTCAGGAGCTATAATCTTAGGTAAGAATAATTGTGATGAATTTGCTATGGGTGCTTCTAATGAAACTAGTGCCTATGGACCAGTTCTTAATCCTTGGGACAAAACACGTGTTCCGGGTGGTTCTTCGGGAGGTAGTGCGGTTAGCGTTGCTAGTGATTTAGGTGTTTTTTCAATTGGTACTGATACTGGAGGTTCAGTCAGACAGCCGGGAGCTTTATCTGGGGTAACAGCTTTAAAACCAACTTATGGCAGAGTAAGTAGGTATGGTTTAATTGCCATGACTTCTTCGCTTGATCAAGCTGGACCTTTAACTCATAGCGTAGAAGAAAGCGCTCAAATTTTGGAGATTATAGCTGGTGAAGATAAAGATGATTCTACCACGAGTAAAAAGAAAGTGGAGAAGTATACAGAAGTGATAAAAAAAGATATTAAAGGTAAAGTAATTGGAATACCTAAAGAATACTTTGTTAAAGGTATGGATATGGAAATAGAGATACGGATTAAAGAAATGGCTCATGAATTTGAAAAGTTAGGCGCTATTGTAAAGCAAGTAAGCTTACCCTCAACTGAACATGCTCTGGCTGTTTACTATATTATTCTACCGGCTGAAGTATCATCAAATTTAGCCAGATACGATGGAGTAAGGTATGGTATAAATAATAAGCAAACTAAAGATTTAAGAGAATATTATGAAAAAACCAGAGCTGATGGATTTGGTAATGAAGTTAAACGTAGAATAATGATTGGTACTTATGTCTTATCATCTGGTTATCAAGATGCTTATTATAATCAAGCAAGACGTGTTCAAAAAATAATTCAAAAAGAATACTTAGATATATTTAATGAAGTAGATGCATTGCTTACTCCGACTACACCGACTACAGCCTTTAAGTTAGGAGAGAAGTACAATGATCCACTTACTATGTATTTATGTGATATTTATACTGTTTGTGCCAATATTACTGGTCTATGTGCTATTAATATACCAGTTGGCTTATCTACTACTAATTTACCTATTGGTCTACAACTTATGGGTGCTCCGTTTAAAGAAAGCACTATACTTAATCTTGCCCATCAATTTCAGTTAAAGACAGATTTTCATAAAAGATATCCTAATTTGTAATATTTAAGATATTTGTGTATAATTTATTAACATTTAATCATTAATATTATTACTTATGTTTGATGAAAATAAGAAAAAGAAAGGCTTTTTTGAAGTTATTTCAGCTAAATCCTCCTTTATCCTAGGTTTAGTTGTTGCTTTGCTAATAGTTGGGACTATTGGTTTTTTTGTACTTTTAGTAAGTAATGGTGATGGTAAAATTAGTTTACCTGGTATGAATAAGACAGAGTATAATCAAAATTCTTTAGCTTCTAAATTAGAACTTAAGATGAAAGATTTCAGAGAATGTTTAGATAGTAGTAAATACGTTGATAAGGTTCAAAGTCAATTTGAAGAAGGGATTAGTGCTGGGATTACCGGTACTCCTGGAGTCTACGTTAATGAATATTTAGTTAAAGGCGCATATCCTTATGAAGCCTTCAAAGATATAATTGACGATATCTTAGCCGGCAGACAAGTAGTTATAGATGATGCACCTGAAATTGAGTTACCTACTGAAGGAGCAGCTAATTTAAAGCCAGTGACTGAAGCTGATCATTATCTTGGGGATATAAATGCTCCTATTAAATTAATTGAATTTTCTGATTACCAATGTCCATATTGTTCAAGAGTGCATCCTACTTTACAACAATTAGTTGATGATTATAATGGTCAAGTAGTTTGGATTTATCGTCATTATCCATTAGATCAATTACATCCTTATTCTAGAACTGCTGCTGAAGCTTCAGAATGTGCCGCTGAACAAGATATGTTCTGGGAATATGCTGATGCTTTATTTGAAAATCAAGCTTTAATTACTAGTGAATATATTAGCTACTAAAAATATATTTATGAAGAATAAAAAATATCTTTGGATAGTTTTAGTTATTATAATTATTATCTTATTACTCTATTTTTTTACTGGTAAAAAGGTAGAATATTCAGAAATGAATAATAGTAGACCTCATCTAGGTAATCCTGAATCTAGTGTAGTTATCCATGAATACTCTGATTTTCAATGTCCAGCCTGTCAGTCATCACAAATTGTAGTTGAGGCTATTATGAATGAATATTCTGATCAAATAAAATTAGAATTCTATAACCTACCCTTAACTTCAATTCATAAATATGCATATAAAGCTGCTGAAGCAGCAGCCTGTGCTAATGATCAGAATAAGTTCTGGGAGTATCATGATATGTTATATAGTCATCAAGAAGATTTAACTATGTCTGATCTAGAGAGTTATGCTGAAACTATTGGTTTAGATGTTGAGCTTTGGAATGATTGTTTAACTACCAGAACTAAAAAATATGTGATTGAAAAAGATTTAAGCGAAGCTTTAAATTTAGGTTTAAATAGTACACCAACTTTTTTCTTAAATGGACAAAGAGTAGAAAGCTGGGGAGATTTACCAAGTTTAGTGGAAGCTTTAGTTAAGCCCGTCACAGCTTTAGATAATGATCAGGTAGTAGCTACAAGTACAGCAGAGGAATAATATGTTTAATTTATTACATAATTTTAAGCCCCAACCTATTTTAATAGAGTTGGGGCCTTTTAATATCTATTGGTATGGCTTAACCGCTTTAATCGCTATGCTTAGTTGTATTTTTTTATTACATTACTTAACTCGGAAAGAGAAAGAAGTTAATGATCATTTATGGAATTTATTCTTTTATTTAATTATATTTGGTTTAATGGGAGCTCGTTTATATCATGTCTTATTTTATAACTTCACTTACTTTTTAAATAATCTATTAGAGATAGTTAAGTTATGGAATGGGGGACTTGCTATTCATGGAGCAATTATTACTGGAATTATAGTAATCTATTTTTATACTAAAAAACATAAGTTAAATCTATTTAAATATTTAGATCTCATGGCTTTAGTTTTACCCTTGGGTCATGCCATGGGACGTTGGGGTAATTATTTTAATCAGGAATTATTTGGTTTACCATGTGATAAGATATATTGTATTCCCATTAATTTAATTAACAGGCCCGAAATGTATCAAATCTTCACTCATTTTCACCCGGTCTTTTTATATGAAGCAATACTTAATATATTATTTTTTATTTCTTTATTTATTATCTATCGTAGTAAAAAGTATTCTTTTGGAATAATTGCTACTATTTATTTAATAGGTTATTCAATGATTAGATTCTTAATGGAGTTTATACGTTTAGATGTAACCAATACGTATTTAGGCTTAAAATGGGTTCAATGGTTATGTTTGATTATTATAATATTAACTGTTGTTATATATAAAAAGTGTAGAAAAACTTGACCTATTGTATCATAAATGATACAATACTAGTACATAAATGATGCAATACTATGAAGCTTAATAAGGATAAACTAAATAAACGTCAGGAACATATCTTAGAAATAATAGATACTTTACCTAAAATCTCAACACCTGAGATACTATTGAAGTTATCGAATTATAATATCACACGTATTACCTTGATAAGAGATTTAAATTATTTAATTGATTTAGGGTTTATTGAGAGATTTGGTAAGGCTAGGAAGGTATATTATGAGACATTATTTGCTTATAATTTATTTAAAATTATTGATGTTGAAAAATATTTTAAACAAGAAATTGATCAAAGATCGGTGTCTAATAATTTTAATTTTAATTTATTAAATAGTTTAACAAATATTGTTTCTGATGAAGAAAAAAAATATTTGAATGAACTATTAGTTGAATATCATAATAATATTAACAAATTGTCAAAGACAATCTTAAAGAAAGAGTTTGAAGGATTAACTATAGATTTTAGTTGGAAGTCTTCAGCTATTGAAGGTAATACTTATACTTTATTAGAGACGGAATCATTGATTAAATATGGTGATAGAGCAAAGGGTCATGAAAAAGAAGAAGCTATAATGATATTGAATCACAAAAAAGCATTAGATTATATAAATAATAATTTAAAAAAATTTAGAGAGATAAATGTTTCTAAAATAGAGGATATACATAATTTAATAACTGAGAATTTTAGAATTGATAGGTGTTTAAGAAAAATACCTGTTGGCATAACTGGTACAAGATATAAACCATTAGATAATAAAGATCAAATTAAAGAATATCTTGAAAAGACATGTAAGTTAGTTAATGAGGGAAAAGATATCTTCTCTAAGTCTATTATCTTAATGTTGTTAATTGCTTACATCCAACCATTTGTTGATGGTAATAAAAGAACGGGACGTCTTGCTGCTAATGCAATATTAATGGCAAATAACGCTTGTCCGTTATCTTATAGAAATGTTAATGAAACTGAATTTAAGAAAGCAGTTATTCTTTTCTATGAACAAAATAATATTTCTTATTTTAAACAACTATTTATTGAACAGTTTGAGTTTGCTGTTAAAAATTATTTTAGAACTTAACAATGAATTATATCTAAAAAACAAAGTATCTAACTCTGTTTTTAAATGGCGGGGCCGAAGGGACTCGAACCCTCGACCTCCTGCGTGACAGGCAGGCGTTCTAACCAACTGAACTACGACCCCGGATATCGAGCAGATCTGCTCGATTTTATTTTACTTCGTCTACAATCTTTTTAAAGGTTTCAGGATGCTCTTTAGCAAGAGTGGCTAATACTTTTCTATCTAATTCAATTTTTTTCTTCAAAAGAGCATTAATAAATTGACTATAGGTGATACCATATTGACGAACGGCTGCGTTTAATTGAGTTTGCCATAGTCTTCTATTGGTTCTCTTTTTTTTCTTTCGATCAACGTAAGCATAAACACCAGCTTTTTTAATAGCCGGTTTAGCTAATCTTATTTTTTTCTTTCTACCCCATTTAAAGCCTTTAGTTTGAGTAAGAAAAGCTTTTCTTTTTCTAGCTCTGACTTTACCACGTTTAACTCTTGGCATATATTAGTATTATTAATTAATTAGAATAAGGAGTAAGTTTATTAATATTCTTAACATTAGACTTAGATAATGTTTTATCTCTTCTTTTATTTCTTCTAGTTTTACCAGATTCTCTGGCATTAAAGTGATCTTGACCGCCAGTTCTTATCTTTTTTTTCTTATTCTTGGTGGTTCTTATTCTTTTGCTAACTGCTTTATTAGTTTTAAGTTTCATATATATTTGGTTATTCTTTTAAGCCTGGCGCTATAATCGTAGAAATTTGAGCTCCTAATTTTTTAGTAGGCTGTTCCACATTAATTTCTATATCTAGCGACTCAATGAAATTGTTTATCTTTTGTATAGCTTCTCCAATATATTGTTTTTCTCTACCTCTTAAAATTGTTTCTATTTTTACTTTATCACCCTTTTTTAAAAATTTCTCAACTTGTTTTTTTCTAAAATCTAAGTCATGAGCACCTATCTTATATGATATTCTAACACCCTTGACTTCTACTTTTTTAGCATGAGCTTTTTGATGTTGAGTTTTTTTTGCTTGTTGATATTGAAATTGTCCATAATCTTGTATCTTACAAATTGGAGGATCGGCTTTAGGATTAACTTCAACTAAATCTAATTCTCTTTCTTTAGCTATGGTAATAGCTTCGGCTGTGTTTAATTTACCTAAAGATACACCATTTTCATCAATAACCATAACTTCAGGTAAACGTATTTGTTCATTAACTCGGAAAAAGTTTTTATCTATTTTATATACTTTTTTTCTTTTTACTCTTAACATAGTTTTTTATTAATGGTGGAGGTGGTGGGTCTTGCACCCACGTATAGTTATTTTAAATTAAAATTTCTACTAGAATAGTTCTTTTAATTTGTTTAAAGGAAATAACTTTGAAAGAACAAAATATTATATCCTCGAGTAACCTGTAAATTTAAATAAATAAAGGGTTACACTTTAAATATCTAACCTGATAATATGACACCTTAGGCTAGCTATCAGGTATGACTAGTTAAGATGGTTGCATGCTTAAGTTAAGCTACAACAGAAGCAAAAGTAGGAACACTGAAAGCGTTCATTACTTTAGCTACAAAGTTCTTGGCATTTATCCAAGTTGTAAGCTTTTTAAAGAAGTTCTTACGACTTCTTCTAGCTATTTTAATTGTAAAGGAAACTAGCAAATTAAGACACCCCCATTATCTAGCTTTTAACTTTTTCTTAACTCTTCTTTCAAAATCACGTTTTTTAATGTTTTCTCTCTTATCTATTTTCTTTTTACCTTTGCCTAAAGCTATTTCTAATTTAATGAGTCTTTGGCTAGTAGTATACACAGAAAAGGGCATAAGTGTCAAGCCTTTTTGTTTTAACTTACCAATTAATGAATTTATTTCCTTTCTATTTAATAGTATCTTTCTATTTCTTAGGGGATTATAATTATTTTGAGCGTAACCAGCTTTAGGATAACTAGTGATTTTAGCATTAATTAAGTAAAGTTCAGGGATATTACTATTTTTATCACTTTTGAGTGTAATATAGCTGCCAGTTAAGTCCATTTGACCAAGCTTTACTGACTTTACCTCAGATCCAGTTAATTTTAAGCCAGCTTGCCACTTATCTAGAATTTTAAAATTATGACTTATTCTTTTATTTCTAATTATTTCTTTCATACCATGTATTATATCTTTTTTTACAGATTAAAGAAATATTCATTGTCTTTTTATTAAAAATGTGGTATTTTCTTAATTACGGATAATTATCCACATTAAATGCATGGAAACAATTAAAACAAAGCTACATCAAGCTATTTTAAGGTCTTTAAAATCATGTAACTATGAATTTAAAGATGAAATACAACTTAGTTACCCTAATCTTTCAAGTTATGGTGATTATACCACTAATGTAGCAATGCAGGTTGCTAATTTGGAAGCTACTTCTCCAATTAAAATAGCTGAATGCTTAAAAGAGAAGTTATTAAGTGATAAGTTTATAATAAAAACGTTTAGTCATGTTGAAGTGGCTAAACCTGGATTTATAAACTTCTTTTTTTCGCTTAAATTCTTAAATAAAGAGGCTGAAAGCATTTTGCAGAGTAAAGTTGATTATGGGGTAAGTGAATTAGGTAAAAAAAAGAAAGTTCAAATAGAGTTTATTTCAGCTAATCCTACAGGACCATTAACCCTAGGTAATGGGCGAGGTGGTTTTTACGGTGATGTTTTAGGTAATGTTTTAAGTCGCGTCGGCTTTAAAGTAGAAAAAGAGTACTTAATTAATGATGGTGGCAATCAAATATTGATGTTAGGACATAGTGTCTTAAAAGATGGAGAAGCTCAGTATCATGGAGAATACATTGATAAGTTGAATAAAGAATTAGGTCAAGAAAAAAATGTTATGTTAGTCGGTGAAAAAGCAGCCGATATAATATTAAATAATATAATAAAGAAAACAATTGAAGAAAAAATGAAAATAAAGTTTGATCATTGGTTTTCTGAAAAAAAAGAATTAAGAAATAATGATAAACTAGAAAAGGTTTTAAAAAAAGTTAAGAATTATTTATATGAAAAAGATGGGGCACTTTGGTTTAAATCAGAAGAGCTAGGTGATAATAGAGATAGGGTAATTAAAAAAAGTGATGGTGGACTAACATACTTAGCTCAAGATTTTGTCTACCTAGAAAATAAATTAGGAGAAAGAAAATTTGATAAAGCTATTTACATCTGGGGAGCTGATCATCATGGTGATGTTAAAGGTTTATTAAACGGAGCTGAGGTCTTAGGATATAAAGGTAGAGTAGAGGTGATCCTAACTCAATTTGTAAGATTAATAAAAGATGGTCAAGAAGTAAGAATGTCTAAAAGAGCTGGTAACTATGTTACTATGAGGGAGCTCATTGATTTGGTCGGACATGATGTAACTAGATTTGTTTTTTTAATGTATAGTAATTCTAGTCATATGGATTTTGATTTAAATATAGCTAAAAAAAAATCAGAAAAGAATCCTGTCTTTAATGTTCAATATGTAAATGCCAGAATACATAGTTTATTAAATCAGGATGAAATAACTAAAAAAGAGATAAAAAAAGTAAGTTTTGATTTAACTCATAATTCTGAAATAAGTTTAGTAAGTTCTTTACTTAAGTGGCCAGATATTTTGGAAGAAATAGCTTTAACTAATAGAGTACAATTACTACCAAATTATGCTATGGAAATTGCCGATAAATTCCATCATTTTTATGACCAATGTCGTGTCATATCAGATGGTAATGTTTTTGTCCCTCGTGTTCATTTATTATCTTTAACACAAAAAATATATCGTGAAATTTTAACTACCATTGGTATTTCCATACCTAATAATATGTAAAGTTCAACTTAAGTATTTATATAAAATCTAATTTAATTTTAAGTTAGATTTTTTGGTATTTGTTGATAAATTGCTATCCGATATTACTATTTTTATTGAATTTCTGTGGATAAGTAACAGAAATAAAAGAAAAAGATATTACTTTACAAGTGCATAAAATGTATCATTCAAAATTTAACATAAAATAAGCCGTAAAATAAGCATAATATTAATATCGGATTAAGTATCCGATATATATAAAACATCTATATTTATTAGCTAAAAAATGTTATAATTATATCGGATAGTCATTAAAATAGGCCGTAAAATCTATAGACTATTTTAGTCTATTTTTTACGATCATATATTTTGTATCCGATATTTAAAAAGGCTTATAAAATATAGTCCCATGCAGGATAATAAAAATAAAAACTTAGTGCGTATTTCTAGTTTTGATTTAGACAAAGATATTAGTTTAGCTGAAGCTGCTGAGTTGTGTTCTTATACTCAAGAATACCTTTCGTTATTATCCAGAAAAGGTCAAATTAATTCGACCAAAAAGGGTCGTAATTGGGTTATTACCAAACGAGCCCTTTTTGAGTACATTGACGAACATTCAGCTGAAAAAAAAGGTAGATCTTCTGGACAATTAATAGTGGATAAAAAGTTCAAAGAAACTATTGATAATAATCTATTAAATCAAAAATTAAATAATATCTTAATTTGTTCTTTTAAAACTATAAAAAGTATTAGTCAAAATACTTGGTCTATTTTTCTTAACTATCTAAGTAAAACAAAAACTAAATTTTACTATGAGAGAAAACAATTATTTAGTTTAGAATTTGTTAAAAAGTTTGCCGCTACTTTAGCTTTAATCGGTATGTTCCTTTCATCGTTGTACGTTACCCCTGAAGCCTTAGCATATTACCGAGAAGACTTAACTACTATTGGTAACTTTATTGAACAAACAGTTATTAAAACAGCTAAAGCATCAAAATCAAGTTTTGATTCTACTAAACAAATATATGCTGATACTTTTGAATTTATAAATGATCCAACTAATATAAAGTATAAGGTAGCTTTAGAAAATTTTGTGCCATATGTGAGTAATGGTCTTCAGGCTACCAGTTTGCAATTAAATAATAAGTTAAGTCAATTTAAACAAAATAATACAATTCAAAACTTATTAACCTTATCTAGTTATATTAATTTACCAAACTTCGGTAGAATTAGTTTAAACTCTTTTTACTCTAAACCTGGGGCTAAACAATTAGCTAATACTTTAAATGATCATAATTTATCTTTTAAAGAAAAATATAATAAAATTGAACAAATAGTTTTTAACTCCGTTGATAACTTTGTAAATAGTTTTAAACTTTTAAATAATAAAACTGTAAAATTAGTTCAAACTAAAGCTAAGCCTTTAGTTTTAGATTTTAATACTACTTTATTAGCTCATTTAGGTTTAACGAGTAAACAAGTTCCAGAACAAGAAACACAAATTCAAGTAGCTGGTATCTTCGAATTTACTGATCAAGAAGAACAAATTTTAGCTACTTCAGAAGTTTGTACCTCAGTAATTGTTAAAGAAGTAGAAAAATCAACTCTTTTAAATCGCTTTGTAGCTCAAGCTCAGAGTGATTTTATTTTTATTAAATCATTAATAGGTAATACTTTAAGAAGTGCTAAATCGTTACCACAAGAGACTACTAAATTAGCTTTTTTGGATTTGAGTAATCAAGTCTCGCCGATTGGTAATTTTTTTAGAAGAACAGGTGATGCTTTGACTACTATTTTAGATATGTCTTTAGGTGAAACTGAAATTAGAATTAATAAGACAATTACTTTATCTAAGACTGCTTTTAAAAATATCCTTTATCCTGATACACGTTTAGTAGAAAGTGATAAGTATTTAACTTTAGAACAAGCTATTCAATTATTTGGACAACTTGCTCAAAATTCAGAGATTACTACTGACGGTAAGATTGTTTTCGTACAAGGACCTGCAGGAGCACAAGGTTTAGCAGGTGAACCAGGTGAGCCGGGTGAACCAGGTGAACCAGGTGAGCCGGGGGAACCAGGTGAGCCGGGGGAACCAGGTGAGCCGGGGGAACCAGGTGAGCCGGGACAAGATGGTCTTGGGAGTAATGGTAATAATTATTATTATGGTGGTACAACTGTTTATGGTGGTACAACTGTTGTTGAAAGTCTATCAGTTACTGATTTCTTAACTGTCAGATTAGGTCTGGGTGTTGGTGATCAATTATCAGTTTCTGGCGATACTGAACTAGGTAGTGATTCTGGTAGCACTTTAACTGTTATTGGACAATCAACTTTTACTGGTCCAGTAAGTATTTCTGAAACCTTATCAGTTGGTGGTGCCTTATCAGTAGGTAGTGTTTTAAATGTTATCGGCAGTGGAACATTTGGTGGTGATTTCTATGTTGGTGGTATGGCTACCGTAACTGCTAGTACTGGTAACATAGCAATAGAAGGTGATATAACCGCTGCGGGAAATATTTTTGCTACTGGTACTTTAGTTATTCTTGATTCAGTCACTATTGGTGACGAAAATAATTTTAGTGATAATGATCTTTTAAACATATACGCTACAACGACTATCGCGGCTACAGGGACTAGCCCGGCTTTAACCGTTAGACAAGGTGCTACGGGAGACATTTTTAGATTATATGATGGTAACGTCCAAGTCTTAACAGTTATTGATGGTGGTAGGGTAGGCATCGGAACAACAACGCCAAGTGCTTTTTTTGCCATAGAAGCCTTTGGTACTACAACCGCTCCGCTTTTAACAGTAGCCACATCAAGTGGATCAGTGTTATTTAACATTGCTTCAGGAGGTGCGGCTACTTTTGGTGCCTATCCTACCACTTCTGCCCCAAGTATTTTAATTCAGCCCTACGATGTAACTAGCTTTAACCAAACTACTTCTACTATGCTCATAGTTAATGCTTCTTCTACTTTCACAGGTGACTTAATTAATCTCTCAGTTGATGGTGTACCTAAGTTTAGAGTTGATTACCAAGGTAATGCAGTTGCCATTAGTGCTTTAACGGCCACAGGTGACATTGATCCAGCAGATGATAATATCTATGACTTAGGTGACAGAGTAACAACTAAGAGATGGAGATTTGGTAATTTTGGTACGGGGGTCTATGTTGGTGGTACAACTACTGATTATACTTTGTATGGCACTTCAACTATTTCAACAGCAGGCACTGATTTATACATTAATCCTGAATATGGTTATGATGTAACTTTAACTTCTTCAAGCACTGATAGTGCTTTAACTATAAATCAAATTGGTACTGGTAATTTATTAGATCTTCAAGATAATGGAAGTTCAGTATTAACAATACTTGATGGTGGTATTACTTCTTTTGGTAGTATGGCTACTATTACTTCAGCTACCGGTAACATAGAGACAGGAGGCTTAATTGACGCAGCTGGTGAAATACAAGCTAACTTCTTTACCATTGATGGTTTGGTTAATTTAACTTCAACTTCCTCAC
>CAZSGB010000003.1:0-20763 GCA_964606355.1 uncultured Gammaproteobacteria bacterium
GCCTACAGTATATTTGAAAACCTATCGGTTTTCAAACTTTCCCTTTCAAGGTACCATGCGGCAAGCCACAGGGAAATCGGGTGTATTATAACGATTTAGAACATTGTGCTTTAAATGGTAAAACGCCTAATGAAATGTTATTATTAATTAATTAGAAACCGCCATATGTGTGTAATTAAAACAAAAAAATGGTATTTCTACCATTTTTTTGCTAATGTTAGCTAAATAGTATATTAAACTCTTTCGACATATTCACCAGTTTCAGTGTTAACTCGTATTATTTCATCCTGGTTAATAAATAAGGGAGCTTTAATCTGTTTACCAGTTTCTAAAGTAATCATTTTAGTAGCACTGCCTGCGGTATCACCTTTAACACCTGGAGGACTTTCTACAACTTTTAATTCAATTTTAATCGGTAATTTAATACTAACTGGTTTACCTTGGTAAATCATAGTATCTACAGTTTGACCTTCTTTTAAAAAGTCGGCTTGCAGGCCAATAGTTTCTCTTTCAAGTTCAAACTGTTCATATGACTGATTATCCATGAAAGTATAGCTATCATTGTTTTGATACAAAAAATTAGCTTTAGATCTCTCTAAGTCAGCTTCATCTATTTTATCACTGCCACTAAAGGTTTTATCTAAAGTGGCGCCAGTTATTAAATTTTTTAATTTAGTTTTAAGGTTAGCCCCGCTTCTAGCCATTTTAACATGTAACGTTGAAGTTACCTCGTATGGTTGATTATCATAAGCAATAATAGTACCTACCTTTAAATCGCTAATTGAGTACATATTTATCTGGTTACGTATGGTAAAAGAGCCATAAATCTAGATCTTTTTAAAGCTCTAGCTAATTTTCTTTGATGCTTTAAACAAACGCCACTTCTTCTTCGAGGTACGATTTTACCATAAGAAGAAGTAAAACGTTGTAATTGTTGCCATTGCTTATAATCAATATCATCAATAACATTAACACAGAAATAGCAATATCTTTTATTATTTAATAGGTTTTGTGGTTTAGACATAATATTTAATAATTCATTAATTAAAAAGGGATATCCTCTACATTAATTTCTTCCTCAACTTGACTAACTGGTGGAGTAGGGGTACTAACCTTTGGTTCAGCTTGAGAGAAGTCGTCTTGAGGAGGTACTTGTTCACCTTCAGAAGGTGAGGTGGTGACAGGTTTACTACCTAACATAATCATATTATCAGCAATTATTTCAGTCCTATATCTCTTAACATTATTTTGATCTTCCCAACTTCTAGTTTGTAATCTACCTTCAATATATACTTTATTACCTTTTTTTAAGTATTGACCCATAATTTCAGCTAGTTTTCTCCAAGCAACAATATTATGGAATTCTGCTTTTTCTTGTTTTTGACCACTTTGGTCAGTCCAAGTCAAATTAGTAGCCACACTGAAATTAACTACACTTTGACCAGAAGGAGTGGTTTTAACTTCAGGGTCTCGGGTTAAGTTGCCAATGATCATGGCTTTGTTTAGATCCATATGTTTGATATTTAATTATTATATTACTTTTTCATTTAATAATTCATCTAACTTTTTATCCAAGTCTTCTAAGCTTACTTTCCTTTTATCTTCTTTTTCCTTTTTCTCGGCTTTTACTTTTTCAACTTCTTTCTTCTCAACATTAGCAATCTTAGTTTTTACTATTTTTTCTTTAATTTGTTTAGCTTCTTTCTTTTCTTCTTCAGTTAGTAAATGTTTTTTAATTAATAAAAAACGCAAGATTTGGGAATCTAGCTTTAGGTCGTCCTCTAAAGGCTTTACTTTAAGAGGTTCAAGATCTAGTTCAATGGAATGATAAAAACCATGTCTTAGGTTTTTAATCGGGTAAGCGAATTTACGTTTACCTAGATCTTCTTTAGAAGTAATTGTTACTTCATATTTAGTAAGAAGTTCATTTACTTTTTCGACGATTTTAGGATGTTCATCCTCTGGAACATTACCTGGTATTATGTAGGTAAGTTCATAATGAGTTTTTTCAGTTGTCATGAGTTTTTATAATTTATCCTAAAATATATATATTCTAGGAGTCTTTCTTTAAAGAAGAAAGTACGTGGTTAAATTACACTGATATTTATAGTGTTAGTCTATTTTGGCAAAAAAAATGTATTTTGTCAAGGATATATTTTAAGGTTAAATAATTAGTTAGAATAGTAGTATTTTAAGTAAAAAATATCATGGACATCTAGCTCTAGATATATTAAAATAGGTATAGATGACGCTTCAAGAATACATAAAAAAAAGACCATATTTAGTCTGGGATATTAAGAACCCAGACAAGCTTTCCAATGAAGCTATTGTTGTAGCTATACTTAATTATGGTGATATGGCTGATTTTAAGCAGGTTATTAAAATATTAGGTATTAAGAAGACAGCTCAGATATTTGATAAAGAGTATAAGCAGAAAAGAAGTAATTTTAAGCCTAAAATAGCTAATTACTTTAAACTATATTTTAAGAAATATGCATCAAGAAGTCTTAACTGAAAAACAGATTAAGTTATTACCTTTATTAAAAAAATTTAATAAAGATTTTGGTTTAGTTGGTGGTACAGCTATTGCCATATATTTAGGTCATAGGCAATCTGTTGATTTTGATTTGTTCTCAAATAAGGAGCTTAAGACTTCACAAATACGTCAGAAAATTAAACAAATAGCTAAGATTGATAAAGTTTTAATAGATGAAAAAGATGAATATACAATTGTCGTAAATAGCGTTAAGATTACTTTTCTCTACTATCCTTTTAAAATAAGATTTACTAATAATTTAAATAATATTATTAAATTACCAAATCTCTTAACTTTAGCCGCTATGAAAGCCTACGCTCTTGGTCGGAGAGCTAAGTGGAAAGATTATGTTGATTTGTATTTCATAATTAAGAATAAACATAGTTTAGATAAAATAGTTAAAAAATCAAAATTAATTTTTAAGAATGAATTTAATGAAAAAATATTTAGAGCTGGCTTAAGCTATTTTAAAGATATTGATTATACCGAGATTATAAACTATTTAGAAGAAGTTAAGGTTTCAGATAAAGTCATTAAGGAAGAATTAAAGGAGATAAGTCTTAGTTAAATATTTAAATAATCTATTTTGTTAATTACTGTACATTTATTGTACAGTAATTTAAAACACAAGATATTGTCTATTTTTGAAATAAATGGTTAAATAAGAGTATGTTATTTAGCCAAAATAAGGGTAAATTTGCCTTTTTCTTAGGTAACAACCCTCAAGTATCAAAAAGTGAAATTAAGTCTGTTTTAAGGCTTTTTAGAGTTGAATATAATGAGCTCTTTGCTTCTAATTTTGTACTAATAATAGATACACAAGATAAAGTTGAAGTAAATAAATTACAAGAGAGATTAGGTGGGACTATTAAAATAGCTAAGCTAATTAACTTAGTTAGTGAAGCTGATTTAGAATCAGAGATATTTAAATTAATTAAGTCTAAGCTAGGTAAAGAGAAGTTTCAATTTGGTTTTAGTTTGTATGGAATAAATAATATAAGTGAATTTAAGAAGTTAGGACTTAGTTTAAAGCGTCAATTAAAAGAGAAAGATACTAAGCTTAGATTTATTACTTCCCGTGATACTAAGTTATCTTCCGTTATCATTCAAAAGGAGAAATTAATTGATCAGGGTTTAGATATAGTGATAATTAAAGATAAAGAATATTACTTAGGTAATACTTTAACAGTTCAAGATTATAAATCGTATTCAACTTTTGACTATAGTAGACCAAGTCGGGATGATAAATCTGGGATGTTACCCCCTAAAGTAGCTAAGATGATGATTAATTTAAGCGAAGCTTTAAATGATGAAGTAATCTTAGATCCATTTTGTGGTAGTGGTACTATTTTACAAGAAGCTTTACTTATGGGTTTTAGTAATGTAAAAGGTTCAGATATTTCTGATAAAGCAATACGTGATACAGAGAATAATATAAATTGGTTAGAAACTAAATTAGATTTAGATATATCAAATGTTGAGATTAAGAAACAAGATGCTCAAAAAATATCTCATGTTTTTAATGAAAATAGTATTGGTGTAATTATTACAGAACCATATTTAGGTCCACCTGATAGAACAAGTAATAGTGTAATTAATGAATTATCTGAATTGTATATAAATTCATTTAAAGAATTTCATAAAGTATTAAATGAGAAGGGTGTAGTAATATTTATTTTACCAATAACAGATAATGGGAGAATTGATATTTTAGAAGAAATAGAAAAAATAGGTTTTAAGAAAATCGATTTAAGTGATGATTCTAGAGGTTCTGTAATTTACTCAAGAGAAAAGCAAAGAGTAAAAAGAGAAATATTTAAATTTGAGAAAATATGAATATTTCATCTAAATCAATAATTAGAAAAATAGAAAATAATAAGTGGTGGTTAGAAGAGTGTCCAATGTCATTCTTTTTATTTGATTATATAGCTAAAGCTTTTGTTTCGGCTGGTCGAATAACAGGTTATCCGACCTTAAAAGAGACGATTTATCTATTGAATGATAATATTGGTATGGAGATTACTCCTTATGAGGAGAAGAAAAAAATTAAAGTTTTCAAGAAATGATGAAGCTTTATTCAAATTGTTAGAACAGTTTGGTAATTACATAGATGTTAGAAAAGAAAGTATGTTAAGGCATTCTTATACTAGGGGAAAATTTTTAGAGAAAATCGAGAATAGGGTAAAGTATAATATTAAAGACTTACATGCTATGGGTGATAATGAAATTATTGACGTCTTAGAGAACAGAGAAGTTGATTTGGTGCAGATTCATAAGAGAGGTAGGTTATGTGCTATGTATTATGCAGGTCATAATAGAAAAATTTTTTATTCTAAAGAGGCACAAAGAATATATGATGCATTTTTATTAAGTTTACCGAGTAAATAAATAAAAGGTACAGTAGCATTTGCTTCAGCTAGTACAATAAGAGGCAAAGTTGCTTTAATTATGAATGCCCATAGTGATAAGTTTAACCCCAGGCGATATTTTAGTCACGACAATGACTAGGCCAGATTTTATGCAGTTAATGAGAAAAGCTAAAGCAGTAGTTACTGATGAAGGTGGTATAATATGTCATGCTGCTATTGTTTCTAGGGAATTAGGTATACCATGTATAATAGGTACAAAAAATGCTACAAAGATTTTAAATACAGGTGATCAGATAGAAATGGATCTAAAAACAGGAATAATTAAGAAAATAAGTTAAATATTTATGAAAAAGGAATTAATAATTAATATATCTCCAGATAGAAAATTATTTAAATGGGGACCTATTGAATTTAGATTGTTTTATGGTTCTTTTTTTATGAATACAATTTGGTTAAAAATACATAAGCTTTATTCATGGTCATGGCCGAGTTTGTTAAGTGTTTTTAAGAACGGTAAGGTAACTATGGTTTTAGATGATGGGAAATTAAGAGCATCGGGTATGAAGTATTTTAATAAATATTTTTTGAATCAGGAAAATTTCAGAAAACATTGGCAAAAATATCTTGAGTGGATAGAGCAATTCAAAATTTTTATTAAAAAATTAGAAAAAGTTAATTTGTCAGAGATAAATGATGACCAATTAGTGGTTTTATTTGAAAAGTATTTTGATTTACAAAAAAAATTTTGGTTAATAGCGCATGTGCCAGAAATAGCTAATTTGGGTGGTGAAAGAATGTTCTTAAATAAGTTGAATTCAATAAATAAAGATAAAGCTGAAGCCGAACTTGAGATATTATCAACTCCTGATAAATACTCTTTTTTTCAAAAAGAGGAATTAGAATTATTGAAAATAGGTTTAATTAAAGATGAGCGAAGAATGAAATCAGTTTTAGATAGACATGCTAAAAAATATAGTTGGCTTTTGAATAGTTATGGCGGTAATCGTCTCTTAGATAGTAAATATTTTGAGAATAGATTAAATAAGTCAGTGAAAAGGGGTAATGTTGATAAACAAATAAGGAAAATTCAAAATGTTGCAATCGGTAATAAAAGAAGGAAAGAGAAATTGTTACAAAAATTCAATAAGGAAATTAAAGTTATTTCTAAGCAATTAAGTTATTCTATTTGGTGGCAGGATCATCGTAAAAGCTATATTTGGCGAATGCATTATTGGGATGATCGATTGTTAAAGGAAATATCTAAAAGAAAGGAAGTAAGTTATAATGATTTAGTATGGTTTTGGCCTAAAGAAATCTGTGATTTATTAAAAGGTAAGAAAATTAATGAAAATACTATAAGATTGAGGAAGAAAGATTATGTTGTTTATTATAAAGATAAGAGTACTAGATATAAAGAATATTACGGTAAAGATGCTAAGTTTATTTATAATAAATATTTGAAATCACAAGTAAATATTTTATACCAAGAGATTAAAGGCTTAGTAGTGAGTCAAGGGAAATCGAATAGGATAATTGGCCGAGTGGCTATTATTAGAAATCCGTTTAGAGATAAGGGAAAGATGAAGCAAGGTGACATTTTAGTTGCTGGAATGACGAGTCCTGAATTTATCGTTTTAATAAAAAAAGCGAAAGCGATTATTACTGACCAAGGCGGCATGACTAGTCATGTCGCTATTATAAGTCGTGAATTGGGCATCCCTTGTGTTGTGGGTACGGATATAGCAACTAAAATATTAAAGAATGGAGATAAAATTGAAATAGATATAAGACAAGGTAAAATAAATAAAATATTATGATATTGGATGAAGGATTACTTATTAAAAGTAGAAAATTTATTCAAAATAATAAGTGGTACCATCAGCGTTTTGATGGTTGCCCTCAATTTATTTTGATAATTTCTGAGGCTGAGTTGAAAAAAGAAGCTCGTAAATTCTCCTGGGGACATGGTTTAACTCATTGGGGCATATTTAAAAATGATAATTGTGATTGGTATATTGATATGAGGGATATTAGAAGGATTACTAATCAGTTTATAAATCATACTAAAACAGATTCTAGATTTAGTAAGAAAATAATCAGAAAATGGGAGGGAGATGAAAATAGATTTTATCGGTATTGTCATTTAATTGGCAAAATAAATTTTAGTGAATTATCAAATAATGATTTAAAAAAGATTTATCAAGAGATGTTAAAGAGAAGTATAGAGGCAGTTAGTTCAAGTTCTATAATTGACGGGTTTGCTTTAGGTTCAGATAATTATATTTTCGAAAAGTTGAATAAATTACTAACAAGCCGTGGCTTGAAGAGACAGAAGCAGAGATATTTTTCTATTTTAACTGCCCCTGTTCATCTATCATTTATTACTGAGGCAGAGATTAAATTATTGAGAATAGGATTACAAATTAAAAAGAATGAATCATTATATAATTATATAATGAGATCAAAATTGAATCATATCCAAAAGCAGATTAAAAGTTATAAGAAAATATATAATGCTTTAAGCGAGTATCAAAAGAAATATTTTTGGGTTAGGAATAATTACGTTGATAATAATGTTTTATCTATTAATTTCTTTTTAAAAGAATTGGTGGTCATATTAAAGGGGAGAGTTGATATTGAAAACGAAATTAAAAGATTAGTTAATACTTCAGAAAAGAGTCAAGTAAATAAGCAAAAGTTAATTAAAGAATTAAAGATACCGGCTAATTTAAGGAATCTATTAATTGTGTCTGAAGACTTTACTTATTGGCAGGATGAACGTAAGAAGATAACGTATTGGTATAATCATTATTTGAGCTTAATTTTAGAAGAAATAGCTAAACGTTTTAGTTATACCATCCATCAATTGAAATATCTCTATTATTCTGAATTATTGGATTTATTCGAAAAAGAAAGAAAATATTTGATTAAAAAAAGTGAAATTAATATTAGGTTTAAATCATGTCTTTGGTACCAAAAAGGGATATATTTTGATCAAATTTCAGGCAGAAAGGCAGATCAGTTAAGTAAAGAGTTATTAAGAATTGATAGAAAGCAGAGAATTGATGATTTTAGGGGCATGTCTGCCTATAAAGGAGTAGCCAGAGGTCCAGTTAGGATAGTAAAGAGTATTAAGGAGTGTAATAGGGTGAAGAAGGGTGATGTAATTGTTGCAGTTATGACTCGTCCTGATTATGTTCAAGCTATGAAAAAAGCAGTTGCTGTAGTTACTAATGAAGGCGGGGTAACTTGTCATGCCGCTATTATTTCTAGAGAATTAGGTATTCCTTGTATAATTGGTACTAAGATAGGCACTGAAGTATTAAAAGATGGTATGGAAGTAGAGGTTAATGCAAATCACGGAGTAGTTAAGATAATAAAATAAATCGTTATGAACTATAAACAATTGTTAAAACATATTGAGTCAGTTAATTGGTATCGCCAAGGAGGTGCCATAAGATTATTTTATTGTTTTCGTGTTTATCATTGTGTACACGAAACAATAGGTTATGACAGAAATATAATTTGGCAACAAGGTAATTCTAATGTTGCTTTTTTTGATCGTGATTTAGAATATAAAAAGGCGAAGTGGGTTTTTAAACAACAAATGAAAGATAAGAAGTTCATAGATAATTGGATTAAGGAATGGAGAAGAAGAATTTTAAAAGTAGATAAATATATTAATGATAATTTTGAAAAAGACGTAAATTTGTGGACAGATAAAGAGTTAGTAGATTTTCTCAAATTATCAAATCGGTTAATTCTTGAAAGTTGGAATAAAGGAGTTTTAATTGAATGGACTGATCCTGATGGATTAAATATTTTATTGGAGAAGATTAGTAAGTCTGGGATTAGTTTGAAAATAAGTGAGTTAGAACTCTTGTTAGCACGGGAAAAACTAACCTATGTTCAAGAGGAATTTATTTCTAGAATAAAGTTAACCGTAGAAAAAAAACAAGGTAAGAATATTGACAAGAAAATAAAATTTCATGCTAAAAAATTTCATTGGTATCAAAATAATTGGAGTGATGTGCATGAATTTAATTACAAACATTTTGAGAAATTAATAGACAATGATTTAAAGAATTTATCTGAAAGACAAAAAGAAGTTGAACAGATTATGAGAAATATAAAAAGCGCTACAGAGAGAAAAATAGAATTTTATAAAAAAAATAAGATATCAGCAGATTTAAAAAACATTTTTTATATGTTTTCACGTATATCCGAGTGGCGTGATGAACGCAAAGCTCATATTTGTGCTGTTCAAACTCATTATTTCTATCAAATTTTGAAAAGAATAGTAACTGAAAATAATATTTCCGAATTTTTATCTGGCATGTTAACTTATAATGAAGTCAAAGGTTGGAAGCTAGATAATAGGATAATTGAGATATTAAAGAAAAGGAGTAAGAATGCTATATATTTTTGTGATGCTAATAGAAAGTGTAGTTGGTTATATGGTGATAAAGCAAAAAATACATTTGATATTTTAGTAAAGAAACTAAAACAAAAAGAACTTAAAGGTGTTATTGCTAATAAAGGAGTAGCTAGAGGTAAAGTAAAAATAATTGAGACAAGGTCAGATTTTAAGAAAATGAAAGTTGGAGATGTTTTGGTGACCAGTATGACTAGACCTGAGTTTGTACAGTTGGTTAAAATGGCTAAGGCAATTATTACTAATGAAGGTGGTATAACTTGTCATGCAGCTATTATTTCGCGTGAATTGGATAAGCCGTGTATCATTGGTACTCAAGTAGCTACGGAAGTATTAAAAGATGGGGATTTAGTTGAAGTTAATGCTAATCATAATATAATTAAAATATTAAATAAAAAAGGAGATATTTAAATTAATTATTAAATTTTAAACTTATGTCAGGAGCAGTAATGTATTCAGGAAAATGGCGCATTAAACCATCGGGTAAATTACCTATTTTCCTAAGATTTGTTATTAATTCTTCATTTACTGAAGAAATAGCTAGGAAAGCGGATATTAAGACAGTTATGGCTAATAGAACATATTTGAATCATATGATGTATTGGCCAGCCGAGGAATATAATCCTTTTGAAGAGGAGGTCATTGGACATATGAAAGCAGATGATGGATGGTTTGAAAAGTATTATGATAGGGAATTAAAGAATTGTGAATATTTATATAAGAAAGGCTTAAAATTGAAAAAAATTGATTGGTCGAAAAAAGATAATAAAGAGATTGCTGAAATAATAGAAAAATTAATAGAGGAATATCGTGAGGTAGTTTGTCCTTGGTATGCACAGTATTCTTTAGATGAATACTTTGAAACCACTATAGAGGAGAAATTATTAGGGTATATAAAAGCAGAGGATAAAGATTTTAGAAAATACGTATTGATTCTCACTGATCCAAAGGAAATGACTGAAGTAGCAGAAGAACGTTGGAAATTGACAAAAATTGCTGAAGATTTTTTTAATAGAAATGAAGATCTTAATCAGTTATCAGATAACGCAGAACAAACGATTAATAAGCATTTAGAAAAATTTGCCTATATTAATCGTGGTTTAGCTACAAGCAAACCATATTGTTTTCAGGATATAGTAGATAGATTAAAAGAAATAAAACAACAGATTGATGAGGGTAAAAAAATAAAGGATTTAATATATGATGCTTCTCAAGAAAAAATAGAAAGCGAATATAGATGGGCACTAGATAAAATTAAACCTAAACCAGATTTTCAGAGAATAATTGATTTAGATAGATCACATTCATATTTACGTAATCGTCGAGTAGAAGCATTTTTTAATGCTGATTATGGTGCTAGCTTTGCTTATGAAGTAGTAGCTAAGAGAAATAATTTTAATCCAGATTGGATTATGGAGATTTCAGTTCCAGAAATGTTGGATGCTTTAAAAGAAGGTAAACCCTTACCTAGTGATAAGGAAATGAAAATTCGCTTTAAAAATTATGCCATGATAGTAAGAGATGCTAAAACAAGATTGATTACTGATCCAAAGGAAATAAAAGAATTAGAAAAAGAATATTCTGTTATCGTTGATAATGTTGAGATAATTCATGGAAGAATGGCATGTTTAGGAGGGATTATTAAAGGAAGAGCTAAAATTTGTCTAGATAAGAGCGAAATAGGTAAAGTTAAGAGAGGAGACATATTAGTTGCTCAATTTACTACACCAGATTTTGTACCAGCTATGGAAAAAGCAGTCGCTATTGTAGCAGATCAAGGTGGTCTATCATCACATGCTGCTATAGTTTCCAGAGAACTCGGCGTACCTTGTGTTATTGCTACAAAGAATGGTACTAGAGTGATCAAAGATAACGATTTATTAGAGATAGATGCTCAAAAAGGTATTGTTAAAATTTTAGAAAGAGCTAAATAGTAGTTTTATGATAAAAGCAATATTTTTTGATATAGGAAATGTTCTTTGTCAGGAGGGATTTAAGCGTGGTATAAAACTGTATGAAAAAGAATTTAATATTCCTGAAGGTGAATTTTATAAAATAATTCATGATTTTAAAGGTTGGAAAGATTTCACTTTAGGAAAGATTTCTTCCAAGAAATATCTAAAAATGTGCAAGGTGCGTTGCTTAGATTATTATTTTGATGGGGGGAAATATTTTGAATTAGTAAAGAAATTGAACAAACCAAATGAAGAATTAATAAATTATATAAAAAATAAATTAGCCAATAAATATATTATTGGTATTATTTCTAACCATCCTAAGGATTGGTACGATAGCTTTATAAAAAAAGCTGACCTAGGGGATGTGATAAGAATTAATGCAATTTCTAGTTATTTACATATCCGTAAGCCTGATGAAAGAATTTTTCGAATTGCTTTAAATCAAGCGGATGTAAAAGCCAGCGAATCTATTTATGTAGATGATAGATTAGATATGGTTGATGATGCAAAAGAATTAGGTATGAATATTATTATTTTTGATGGTGATGTAGATAATTTAAAGAAAGAGATAAAATATAAAAGTTTAATTAAGAAATAATAAGAAATAATATGAAAAATCAGGAAAAAATTTCATTTATGGGGGATACGCAAATAGGAGGAGATAAGGAACAGGTAGATAGGATGAATAAAACTAAGGAATTAGTTGAACAATATCCAGAAGAAATAGATATTGCAGGTCATGTAGGCGATCTAGGTACCTCAGAAACTGCTTACGAATTTTTAGCTAGATATAATGAGTTAGGTCAAGCTGCTTTAGAAAAAAAAGATGATATTTCCTTCGAAGAAGAATTACAACAAGCGTTAGATAAAGCATTTAATGAGGTTGTAGAAAGAGGTGAAGAAAAAGCAACTAAGTATGTTATGGGTAAAGCACTTAGAAAAAGGAAAGAATATCCAGGAGTGGAAGTTGTTCTAAGAGAATTTGCTCAAAAAGTCTTGAATGATCATGAAAATTTAGAACAGTATGAAAAGTTTATTGTTGGCCAAGGTGATCAAGCAAAGTTAGATATGTTTAAAACGGTGACTGGTCGTAACGAGGATTTTTTTGAACTTGATGAAAAAGCAATGATAACAGAAATGAATGAAGCCTTGGACACAATGGCTACATTAGCTGGAAAAAAAGGCAAATTAATCGTGGTACCTGGAAATCAAGAAAAAGCTAATTGGCAAAGAGTAACTGAAAAGGTACTTCCAGAATTTCAACGAGATGTTGATTTACAGGAAGAACCTAGTTATCATGAAGTAAATGATAACGTTGCTATAATGGGTGTGCCTTATGAATTTGATACAAAAGAATTCAATGCTAAGGAATTCGCAGGTCAGGCAGAAGGCAAGAAATCGGTTATTTTAGCTATGCATGCCTCACCATTACTTAGAGGACTCGCAGAAAATATAGATTTAGAAAATTATAAAGGTACGGAAAGCTATGAAAAGATGAAACTATGGTTAGAAGAAAGAAAAAAGAGAGAAGAAAAGTTTGGTAAAGGTAAAAGAACTCCGGGTTCTCAATTAAATCCTGTTAATAGACAATTTAGAGAAATAGTTAGAGATTTGCCTCAAAGTGTTAAAACAATCATTGTTCCTTGGGGTCATTTGCATTCAGCGCCAGAACAAGCTTTAGCTAATCATCCATGGTATACATTCGAAGAAGGCGAAGAGATTAAACCTCAAAAATTAAGAATAGGCATGCCTGGTAAAATGCGGGAGATAGAATTCGTTTATCTTCCTACAGCTGCAGTTGCAATATTTAGCTGTAAAGAAGATGGTTCGATTGATGTTGAATCTCTGAAGAAGATAGTGTCAGAATAAGAGTAGTTATAGTTAGTATTGGTTAACAAATTATTAGTATGATTGAATCAAATAAAATATATCTTTGGGATGCAGCTAATACTTTGTTTCTTGAAAGATGGCAACATCCAGATTATAAATCATTTGATGATTATGTTGCCTCAAAATTTCCTGATGGCAAATTTAATAATTTAGATTATGAGAGAGTATATGAAGAAGCATATCAAAATGAATATTTTAAGATTTGCATAAATGATTGTTTGGTAGAATTATTAAGTTGGACTAAGAATAATTATGTAGTTACTTCAGGGACTCCAGAGCAGAATAATATAAGAAGAGATATAATATTAACTAGAGATGGGGTTGATATTAGTAATTATTTATTAGGAGTTATCAGTTCTTTTGATTATCATGATGGTTTGACTAATAATGCGAAAAATGAGGAATTTTGGCTAAGATTATTAAAGAAAAAGTGTCAGGAAGGTTATAATGAAATAATCTATGCTGATGATAAATTGAGTGGAGTGGATAGTTTTTATAAGGCAGCAAAGCAATTAAATTATTCCAAGCTAATTGTTAGAGGTTATCACTTGAAAAATGATAATATTGGTTTTAAAAATGTGGATAATTATTGGGAAGCGGGTAGTTTATTAGATATTTTGACCAATGAGAAGAAACTAAATTAAATAATAAAATCAGTAAAAATTAAAATGATGCCTACTTGTTGTTAGGTATCATTTTATGTTATAATTAATTAACAATTCATACTATGAATAACTTTGTATTACCCTTTACTAAGCTAAAAAAGAAAGATGTTAGTATGGCTGGGGGTAAGGGTGCTTCTTTGGGTGAAATGACTCAAGCTAAGTTACCTGTACCACCTGGTTTTGTTGTTTTAGCAAAAACTTTTGATCAGTTTTTGGAAGAAACTGATTTAAATATGGAAGTTGAAGCTTGGCTTAAAAAAGTAAAGCATAGTGATGTTAATTCAGTGGAAAAAGTATCTAAGACAATAAAAGATTTAATTCATGATCAAAAAGTGCCCCAAGATATGGAAGTAGCAATTTTAAAAGAATTTAAGAAATTAAAAACTCAGTGGGTAGCAGTTAGATCTTCAGCTACGGCTGAAGATTCGTCTGTTGCGTCTTGGGCTGGTGAACTTGATACTTTTTTATACATTGATGAAAAGAATTTAATGGAAAGTGTTAAAAAGTGTTGGGCTTCGTTATTTACACCAAGGGCTATCTTCTACAGATTTGAAAAAAATTTACATAAAGTAAAAGTGAGTGTAGCAGTAGTAGTTCAGGAAATGATAAATAGTGAAGTATCTGGCGTAGCCTTTAGCGTTCATCCTGTTACAGAGGATAGGAATCAAATGATTATTGAAGCAGGATATGGACTTGGTGAAGCTATAGTTTCTGGCACGATTACCCCTGATTCATATGTGGTGCATAAAAAAGAAGGGACGATTTTAGATATAAATATTGCTAAGCAAGAAAAACAAATCGTGATGAAAAAAGGAGGAGGAAGTGTTTTACGAAGGGTAATTAAGAGTATTCAGGAAAAACAGAAATTAACTGGTAAAGAAATTATTGAACTTGCTGAAGTTATTAAAAATATTGAAAATCATTATAAATGCCCTCAAGATATTGAATGGGCATATGAAAAAAATAAATTATACATTTTACAATCAAGGCCTATTACAACATTATAACCATGCCTGAAAAACCAAAAACAAATACAACTCATGATCAGATAGTTGTTAGGAATGAAGATGGAGAGTATCAAATATTAATTGATGGGGAATTAAAACCTTTTAATCAAGAAGCTTTTAAGGTATCTCAAGAAAAAGAAATAACTACTCTTATTGATACTGGCAAAGAAGAGCTGGCCTTACAACCACCACCTCCAGCTATTCGTAAAACATCTGCCAGTTTTTATTTTCACCCTGCTGATGAAGAAGAAGTCTCGAAGGTAAGTATGCCAAGTGATATCTTGTCTCAAAAAAAGTATTCTTTGGATAAGATATTAAATAAAGTAATTACTACTTTAAATTTAAATTTAAATCAAGAACAAACCAAAAGGTTAAGAGATGTGGTAGTTACTATATTAAGAGATAGGAGAACAATTATTGATGCTTCAGAAATATTAGAACGTAAAAAAGAAGAAGGTGGAGTTGGATTAGAGGCTAAAACTATTGATAAAGTACTAGCTTTCTTAAAAGATATTAAGGATAAAGTAAATAAAGAAAAAGGTATCGTGGTTGATGAAGCAATTGAGAGAAAGAAAAAAGAAGCTGAGTTTATACCATCGACTATTAAACCCTTTAAAAAAGAGATAAAGCCAGAAATTAAGAAAGAAGAAATAAAGTTAGTAGAAGAATTTAAAGTACCGACTAAATTTAAGAGACCAGTTAAAGAGGGAAGGATTAATGATATTGTTAAAGATTATAAATTAGTTGGTCCGGTTGAAGAATTAGCCATTTTAACTTTAGTCACCTTCAGGAGATTAGGGGCTGATCCAATGAGACAAGCTCAAAAAATATCAGATAAGATTAATTTATTAGCTAAGGATTCATTAGTAAAAAAAGCTAAAGGTTTAGAAGCTTGGCGTAGGAGTCCTTTGTATAAAATGTATATCGCCATTGGCCAAGCTAGCATGGAACATGAAATATCAGTTTTGGAAGTAATTAAACAATATCAAGAGCAAGGTAAAGAGATTATGACTTCTTTAGAATTTGAAGCTATTACAGATTTAAATAAAAGATTAAGATACTAATATGAGACAAGCTACGGTCCCACAATTTATTGATGTCGAAGATAAAATAATTGGTCCGATAACCGTTAGACAGTTCTTAATTTTAATAGTGGCTGGCTTAATAGTATTACTGGAATATAAATTATCTGACATGGCTTTATTTTTAGTTCTAGGTATTCCCACTTTGGTTATATTCGGCATTATTGCTTTTTTGAAAGTAAATGGTATGCCTTTTCACTTTTTCTTTTTAAATGTAATACAAACTTTTAAAAAACCTAGTTTAAGAGTTTGGTCACGTGAAATAAATATTAGCGTTAAGAAGGGTAAAAAGAATGAAGAGGTTGTTGTTAAAACTAAAGTACCTGTTAAAAAGGTTGTTACCCATTCTAGACTTTCTGACCTTTCCTTAATAATTGATACAGGTGGTGTCTATCGTGGTGAAGAGGCACCGATTACTAGTTTTCAAAATGATTTAAAAGATTTAGAGATTAAATAAATATGGCACAAAATAAATTAGCTAAGAAAAAACCTAAATTTTCTACTCAACAGTATTTAGATATTGCTGAAATACATGATGATTTAGTTATTTTACGTGATGGTACAGTTAGAGCTGTTTTACTTGTTTCTTCCATTAATTTTGCTTTAAAAGGTGAAGATGAACAAAACGCTTTAATACAAGCCTATATTAGTTTTTTAAATTCTTTAGATTTTCCACTACAAATAGTTATTCAATCTAGATATTTAAATATTGATAGATATTTAGATAAATTAAATAATTTAGAGAAAGAACAGACTAATGAACTATTAAGAATGCAAATAGCTGATTACAAAGATTTTTTAAATGATTTGCTTGATTTAGGTAAGATCATGACTAAGAAATTCTATGTAGTAGTCCCATATATGGGACTCAAGAAAGCGAAAAAGAAATTTAGAGAGAGAGTTGTGGAAACATTTCAAGCAGCAGTTAGTGTTACTATGAGTCGGAAGAGGTTCGAACAATACAAAGATGAAATTAGTAAACGTCTTGAATTTGTAGCTGGTAATTTAAATTCGATGGGCATGAATGGTATACAACTTGATACTCAAAGTTTAATTGAATTATTCTATAATACCTATAACCCAGAGATTGTTGATGCTCAGAAATTAGTCGATGTTAATAAATTAAGAGTGGAAGATAATTAATATGGCTTTTCAAGTATCACAAGTTGAGTTAGAAGAAGAAAAACTTTCTAAAAGACAAAAAAAAGAAAGTAAGATTAAATTAAGTACTAAAGAGCAGAAGAAATTGCTGGAAGCAGAAAAAGTCTATCGTCAAGGGGTTACGACTGTTCGCGATATTATTGCTCCAGCTAGTTTTAAAGTTGACCTAAGAGCCGTGGAATTAAATGGTAAGTTTTTGACTACTCTGTTTGTGGTTAACTATCCAAGATATATTAATGTTGGTTGGTTTGCTCCGATTATTAACTATAGTTCACCTCTTGATGTTTCTATGTTTTTCTATCAAGTTAAAACAGAAGTTATTTTAAAACAATTAAAAAAGAAAGTCGGTAACTTAGAAGCTCAACTAATGGCTGATGCAGAAAAAGGTGCACCTCGTGATCCTTTACGCGAAACTGCCTTAAGGGATATTGAGAAATTAAGAGATGATTTAACTCAAGGTACGGAGAGATTTTTTCAATTTTCTTTGTATATTACTATTTATGCTGAGACACGCCAAGAATTAGATAGAATGGTAGAAAAAGTAGAATCAATTTTTGGTTCTAAGTTAGTCTATACCAAACGGGCACTCTATCAAGCTGAACAAGGCTTTAATTCATCTTTACCTCTTGGTAATGATGAGCTACAAATATCATTTAATATGAATTCTTCACCGATTGCTACTTCTTTTCCTTTTATCTCCTCAGAACTTACTTCGGATGATGGTATTTTGTATGGTATTAATAGACATAATAATAGTTTAATTATTTTTGATAGATTTTCTTTACAAAATCCTAACTCAGTGGTTTTTGCTACATCTGGTGCCGGTAAATCATATACTATCAAACTTGAAATATTAAGAAGTATGATGATGGGTACAGAAGTGATTATTATTGACCCTGAAAGCGAATACAAATATTTGTGTGATGCTGTTGGTGGAGCATATATTAACCTCTCGCTTAATTCTGAAAGTAAAGTTAATCCTTTTGATTTACCAAGAACAACTGATAACGATACCCGTCCAGCTGATATTTTAAGAAGTTCCGTCATTACTTTAAAAGGTTTAGTTCGTTTAATGCTTGGGGATTTAACCCATGCTGAAGATTCTTTAATTGATCGAGCTTTGATTGAAACTTATGCTAAAAAAGATATTACGATTGAGAGTGATTTAAATAATATTGATCCGCCACTGATGAAGGATTTAGAGGAGGTCTTAAGTGGTATGGAAGGAACAGGGGATTTAGTCATACGTCTTAAGAAATATACAGAAGGTACTTTTTCTGGATTATTTAATTCACCTACTAATATTGATGTTAAGAATCAATTAATTTGTTTTTCAGTTCGTGATTTAGAAGATGAACTTAAACCTATAGCTATCTATACCATTATTAACTATATTTGGAATATTGTCAGATCAGAAGTTAAGAAAAGAATCTTAGTTATTGATGAGGCTTGGTGGTTAATGCAAAGAGAAGATAGTGCTAAATTCATTTTTGCTTTAGTTAAGAGATGTCGTAAATACTATTTAGGTGTGACTACCATTACTCAAGATGTTAATGATTTTCTTGGCTCACCCTATGGTCAAGCTATTGTTACCAATTCAGCTTTGCAACTCTTACTAAAACAGTCACCGGCGGGCATTGATATTGTTAAAAAAACTTTCCATTTAACTGAGGGTGAAAAGTATTTACTCTTAGAAGGTAATGTTGGTGAAGGTATCTTTTTTGCGGGCAACAAACACGTGGCTATCTTAGTTAGAGCTTCATATACTGAAGATCAGATTATTACTTCAGATCCAAGGCAATTACTGGAAATTGAAGCTTCTAAGAAGGAATTTGAAGCTCAAATGGCTGCGCAAGGAGAAAAGGGTGAAAATAATAATCAAGAAAATATACAATAATATGTTTAGTAAAAAAACTTTAATAATTTTATCCGTTGTTGTATTAGCAGTAATTGGTTTAGCTATTGCTATACTTTTAATGGATAGCTCATTTTTTAATGAACCAGAAACTATTGATTTTACTCAAAGTTTAGAGCCGGAAACCAGTTCATCGGAAATAGTTACAGAACCTGAAGTCATAATTAACTTAACGCCAGCTGAAATATCAGTGACCATTGTAGCTCGTGACTTTGCTGAACGTTTTGCTAGCTTTTCTGCAGATAGTGGCTTTACTAATTTAGAAGAAGTTAAACTACTCTCTACGGCTAGCTTAGATATGAGGTTAAATGATATGATAGAAGAGATAGGTGAGAGCAATGAATTCTATGGTATTAGTTCCAAAGCTTTAAAAACTGATATTCAATACTTAGATGAAGATACGGGAAACTCTAGAGTAGTAGTTACTTTGCAAAGACAAGAAACTAACCATGAAGTTAATGATGTTATTTATCAAGATTTAAATCTTTTACTAGTTAAGTCGGGTAATAATTGGTTAGTTAATGATTTTAAGTGGTTAGAATAATATGCCAAAGAATGTAAACCAAACTGATAATTATGCTCGAGCTTTAAAAAAAGAAAGGAATGAAGAAAGAAAGAGAATGGCGGCAAAGTATAATCAGGGTAATTTAGATCCAACTGTTAATCCGCCAGAAAATGTAAATGAAAAGTCAAAGCAGGATAATCAAGAAAGACAAGGGGAAAAATCAGAGAAAAAAAGTTTAAGAGATAGGGCTTTAGAATATCAGAGAGAATTAAAGAGGCATAGAAAAGCAGCTAATAAGTTAAAAGAAGTTAAAGATTTGACTGCTAAACAGGAAGTGATAGGTTTAAAGGTTAAAAAGTTTCAAAGAATATACCGTTTTATCAATGCTACTTCAGCCGTAACTCCGTTTGGTATATTTCTTACCTGTTTAGTCATGAACGCTCAATTAATTTTTGGTAATTTATTTAGAGTAAAAATTGTACCTAAGTTAGAGTGGTGGGAGATTATAATATTATTATTGGTAGATTCTATTGTCGTCTTTATCATTTTGTTAGTAATTGTTGTTGTTTGTTTAATTGCTATTAAAATTATAGTAATTTTAGATTGGGTGGGTAAGATATTTGAGATAATGAAGTACAAGAGGGTATAATAGGTTAATTAAAATATATGTTTAAAAAAATAATTACAATTTTAATACTTTTATTCATATTAATGATACCGATTTTTAGTTATGCTGAGAATGGGGATTCTGGACAGACTAAAATTAAACAAGAATGTAAACAAACAAAAGGGGCTATGGTTCTGCAAGTACCAATACCTGGCATACCTCTCCAATATAATGGATCTTGTGGTAATTATGAGTTTGTAGGCGATGGACAGGGTAATCTATTGGTTTCATACATTAAATATTTCTATAAATTCTTCGTAGGTATTGCTGGTATTATTGCTGTTTTTATGATTATGTTTGGTGGGGTTCAATGGTTATTTAGTGGTGGTAACCCGGCTAAAATAACATCAGCTAAGGAGACTATATTTGGGGCTGTAGCTGGGTTATTTATTGCTCTGGGTTCTTATGTTTTATTAATTCAGATTAATCCACAGTTAGTGAAGTTTAATTTGACAATTTCACCGGTTGATCTTGCTGCGGCGTGCTATAATGAAAATGGTGAGGCGTTATTAATTGATCAATTGCCTTGCGGCTTAGTCTGCACAGATGTTGGAACAGGTAACCAAATTGTAG
>CAZSGB010000004.1:0-20254 GCA_964606355.1 uncultured Gammaproteobacteria bacterium
ATTATGATAATTACTTATCTTATCATAATGTTGCATTAGATTCTTGAAACTAATCACATTAATTAATTTTACTAAAAAGTGCCAAATGTGTTTAGACATTACCACATATCCTTGACGAGAATGATGAATTATGCTATACTTAGGTTAAATTAATAAATTTAGCTATTTTTAGTTTAAAATTAGACCATAATTACATATTTATGGAAACACAAGATTCAATATTAGATACAATCATTTTCAATAAACAAGCTACTGCTATAAGTGAATTTAATCCTAAAAAAATCGTTAATTCCTTTTTAGAACTCCTTTCTGATAGAGAAAAGGAGATTTTAATTTTAAGACATGGTTTAGATAATCAGGGTAAAAGGACTTTAGAGAAAATAGGTAATAAGTTTAATGTTACACGTGAAAGAATTAGACAAATTGAGAATTTAGCCTTAAAAAAAATAAAGAAAAGTCCTGAATTTAGTGAAGCTGTAAAAGGTATTGAATCTGTTTTTAACCAAACCTTAGAAGATCATGGTGGTATTATGCCGGAAAATTTATTAATTGAAAGATCATTAAGTACGATCAATTATTCTGAAGATAATAAAGTATATGCTAGTTTTCTTTTAAATAATTTATTAAATACAAATTATAATTTTGTTGCTTCTTCAAATGATTATTATCCTATTTGGAAATTACCTTTAGCTTCAGTTGATAATTTTGATAAATTACAAAATAAAGTATTAAGTATTTTAGAATTATATAATAAACCGGTAACAGTGGAAATATTATATAAGGATTTACTTAATGATGATACTTTTCCAACTGATGATTTATCAGAGACTATTCTACGTTCATTATTAGAATTATCAAAAAAAGTTGATAAAAATCCATATGATGAGTGGGGTATGGCTCAGTGGAATACTATAACTCTAAAAAAAATAAGCGATAAGGTATATTTGATTCTTAAAAAAGAAGGCAAACCTTTACATTTTAATAGTATTGCTAAGAAAATAGATTCAATTAGTTCAAGCAAAAAAAATGCTAATCCCGCTACTATCCATAATGAATTAATTTTAGATGACAAATATGTTTTAGTGGGTCGTGGTATGTATGGTTTAAAAGAATGGGGATATAAATCAGGTACAGTTATGGAAGTTATTGCGGAAATATTAAATAAAAGTGACAAACCTTTAACTAGAGATGAAATAATTGAACAAGTATTAAGTAAAAGATTTGTAAAAAAGAGTACCATTATTTTAGCTTTAATGAATAAAGAAAAATTTATTAAAAATGAAGAAGGAAGATATTCTTTAAAAAATTAAATTTTAATACAAAAATAAAATGGAAATTACTATTGATTTAAGTCGTTTTGCTTATTTAGCTGATCAAAGTCTAGGCTCTATAGTCTGGTATATTTTTAGCCACGGTGGGTGGCTTATTTTATTACTTTTTATTCTATATATTATTTACATAAATTGGTTTTTTAGAAGACGTAGACGTGAGTATAAAAAGATACCTCAAACTATGCTAGCTATTGATATTCCTAAAGATAATGAACAAAGTTTAGTAGCTGTAGAGCAAATATTTGCTCATTTAGCTGGAATTAGAACTAAACCTAATTTAATCGAAAAATATATTCATGCTGAAATACCATTATTTATAAGTTTAGAAATTATTTCCTTAGAAGGTTATATTCAATTTTTAATTAGAACACCTTATAAATTCAAAGATTTAGTTGAAGCTGCTATTTATGCTCAATACCCTGAAGCTGAAATAACTGAAGTTGAAGATTATGTGAGTATTATTCCTTTAGATATATATAAAGCTCATTCTGATTATAAATTATGGGGGACTGAATTTAAGTTAGAAAAAAATAATTGTTATCCAATTAAAACTTATCGTAATTTTGAACATTCATTAAGTCAAACTTTTACTGATCCTATGGGGGCTCTTTTAGAAGTTATGAGTAAACTTGGGAAAGGCGAACAATTAGGTGTTCAGTTATTAATTCAACCCGTTTCAGATGATTGGAAAGAAACAGGTTATAATTTAGTGAAAAAATTAATTGGTGAAAAAATTGAATCAAAAGATCATATTGGTGATAAGATGATTAATGGTATTTTAAAAGGTATGGAATATTTTTCTGAAAGTATTATTCAATTATGGGGTGATATTGAAGATAAAGATAAGAATGATCGAGATATTTATAACCTAATTCAATATTTAACACCTGGTGAAAAAGATGTAGTTGAAGGCATTCAACGTAAATTATCACAAATTTGTTTTAAGACAAAATTTAGAGTATTCTATTTAGCTCATAATGAAGTTTTCCAAAAAGGTAGAGGTGTAAATTCTATTGCTGGCGCTATAAACCAATTTAATACTAGTAATCTAAATGCCTTTGAAAGGAATAAAAATATTGAAACAAAAATAGATTATTTCTTTAAGAAGTCACGAGAAGCTTTAAGACAAAAAGAATTAATTAGAAATTACAAAGAAAGATCATTTGAATATGGAAGTACACCTTTTATCTTATCAATTGAAGAGCTAGCTACGCTATATCACTTCCCAGCAATCACAGTTAAAGCACCTTTACTTGAGAAAACTGAAGCTAAAAAAGCCGGACCACCTACTAGTTTACCAGCTGAGGTAATTAAGACTAAAGAATATTTTAAACAGGCTCAAGAAATAGTCGAAGAAAGTGAAAAGGAATATGAATCTGATGAATTTGTTTCGCCTGACGAAGAGGTAAGTACTGAACCAACTTATAAAATAACTCAATCACTACCTGGCTATGATTTTGATAATTATTATTATGAAAGTAAATTTGCTAAGGATAAAGCAAAGTTTAGAAAAAAAAATATTACTAAAGAATTAAAAAAAGAATCAGCAGAACCACCTGCTAATTTACCTATTTTAGAAGAATAATATGACTGAAGAAATTACATTAATAGCCCAAACTAATTTCCGTAATCAATCGGTTAAGTTTGGCATTAAAACAGATGACAGAAGACGACATACCTATGTTTTAGGTAAAACGGGTATGGGTAAAACAAATTTGTTAGAAACTATGATTATTCAAGATATTCAAGCTGGGCGGGGAGTAGCCGTAGTTGATCCTCATGGTGAATTAGTAGAAAATATTTTAAAATATGTACCAACTAATCGAGTTAATGATGTTATCTATTTTAATCCAGCTGATATTGATTTTCCAATTGCTTTTAACGTTTTAGAGCAAGTAAGTGTAGAGTATAGACATTTAGTTGCTTCTGGTTTATTGGGTGTTTTCCAAAAAATTTGGGCAGATTCATGGGGACCTAGATTGGAATATGTATTAAATAATGCAATCTTAGCTTTACTCGAATACCCTGGTAGTACCTTACTTGGGGTAATGAAAATGTTAGTTGATAAAGAATTTAGGAAAAAAGTCGTAAATAAAATATCAGATCCAGTTGTTATATCATTTTGGATTGATGAATATTCTAAATATCCTGATCGTTTTCAATCAGAAGCTATCGCCCCTATCCAAAATAAAGTAGGTAGATTTTTATCATCATCTATGATGAGAAATATTGTTGGTCAAGTTAAATCGGCCATTGATATTCGAGATATTATGGATAATAAAAAGATTTTACTTCTTAATTTAAGCAAAGGTAGAATTGGTGAAGATAATTCGGCTTTGCTGGGAGCCATGATGGTTACTAAGATGCAACTCGCAGCTATGAGTCGAGTAGATATACCCGAAGATAAACGTGAAGATTTTTATCTATATGTGGATGAGTTTCAAAATTTTGCTACTGATTCATTTGCTAATATTTTATCTGAAGCACGTAAATATCGTTTAAATATTATTATTGCACATCAATATATCGAACAACTTGGAGACGTAGTTAGGGCTGCAGTTTTTGGTAATGTGGGTACTATTATTACTTTTAGAATCGGCGCTGAAGATGCTGAATTTTTAGTTAAAGAGTTTACTCCTAAATTTGACGAAACTGATTTAGTAAATTTAGGTAAGTTTAATGCTTACTTAAAATTGATGATTGATGGAATTGCCTCAGAACCATTTTCTGCTACTACTTTTCCGGCTAATGAAGTATCTAATCAACCTAAAGATATTAATACTGATGAATTGGTTAATAAGATTATTAAGGTTACTCGTGAAAGATATTCTACTAAACGTAGTATTATTGAGGAAAAAATAGTTAGATGGAGTGGAATTAATGATCTTAAGGAAGAAAAGGAAAAGCCTAGAAAACAAACTTATGAGTCACCAAGAAATTTTAAAGAACCTAAAAAATACAATTTAAATAAAGTTAATTGTAATTCTTGTGGTAAGGAAACATTAATTAATTTTATTCCTGATGGTAGGAGACCTATCTATTGCAAAGATTGCTTAAAAAAGGTAAAAAGTAATGAACCACTTACTAAATCGATTATTGATAATAATATTATTAATCAAAAGGGCATTTCTCTAAAAGAGGCTTTAAGTAAGGAAACTATTGATTTTAAACACAGGATAAAAAAGGATGATGAAGAACCAAAATCGATAAATTCAGGTGAAGTAGTTAAATTTTAAATGAAAAATAATAAAGTAAAAAGATTCTATGAAATGATTCCAGGTTTGTTAGTCTGGATTACTTTATTTTTGGCAATACTTGGTTCTTTCTTGGTACCATTAATTACTATTTATTTCATAATTCTTTTTGATTTCTATTGGTTGATTAGGGTTATTTATTTAGTTCTTCATTTATTAATGTCATGGAAAAGGTTCAAAATAGATTCAAAAATAAATTGGTTAGAAAAATTATTAGAATTAAAAGAAAAAAATTATCAAGAGTATATACATTTAATATTTTTACCAACATATTGTGAACCCCTTGAAGTAATTGATAGAAGTATAAATTCATTAAGTAAAGTAAATTATCAGACTAAGAAATTTATTATTGTTTTAGCCGGTGAAGAAGCTGATAAAGAAAATTTTCTTAAAATTGTCAACCAAATTAAAGAGAAATATTCTATTTGTTTCAGAGAGATTTTAATTACTATACATCCTAAAGGATTACCTGGTGAAATACCTGGTAAAGGTTCAAATACTAATTACGCAGGTCATAAGGCAAAAGAATATATAGATAAATTAAATATTCCTTACGAAAAAATAATTGTTTCATCATTTGATATTGATACTTGTGTTTACCCTGATTATTTTGCCTATTTAACTTATCATTATTTAATTCATCCTAAACCAGAACATTCAAGTTTTCAACCTTTAGCTTTTTTTCATAATAATATTTGGGAAAGTGATATTGTAACTCGCGTGGTGGCTAATTCAACAACATTTTGGTTAATGACTGATCTTGCTCGTTCAGAGAGATTATTTACCTTTTCTTCACATAGTATGAGTTTCAAAACATTAGTTGAGGTTGGTTTCTGGCAAAAAGATATTGTCACTGAAGATTCACGAATATTCTTACAATGTTTATTTCATTACGACGGTGATTATGAAGTAACACCGATGTATATTCCTGTTTCTATGAATACTGTATATATGGGTAATTTTTGGAAAAGCTTAGCTAATCAATATAAACAAATGAGAAGATGGGCTTGGGGCGTTGAACATATACCATATTTGATGATGAATTTAAAAAAACATCCTAAGATGTCATTTAAGAAAAAATTCTATTATTTTAATAATCAATTAGAGGGAGTGTATTCATGGGCTACAGCTCCAATTATCATTTTTATACTAGGTCGTTTACCATTATTAGTAGCTAGTAAAGGAGTACAAAGTACAGTAGTGGCTCAAAGTGCACCCATTATTCTTGAGTGGTTAATGAATATTGCTTTAATTGGCTTAATTTTAACTGCTTTTTTTAGTACTAGAATCTTACCACAAAAACCAAAGTCAAAAAGTATCATTTATTATCCAATAATGTTTATACAATGGATACTATTTCCAATTACCATGATTTTATTTGGTTCGATTCCAGCTATTGATGCTCAAACAAGATTAATGTTAGGTGGAAAATATAAATTAGGTTTTTGGGTGACTGAAAAAAAATAATTTACTTAAAATAGCCATTAATTATTTCTTGGTCAGTCATTATTTTTTTTCCTTCAATTTGTAACTTTTTTAAAATAATAGATTTATTTTTTGTTTGAACTATTAAACGTCCATTTTTATTTACCAATCTTCCTACATCAGAATTAATATTTTTTCCAATTAAAGCTTTATATATTTTTATTATTTTTTCTTCATTATTTAATTTAGTTACAAAGTGAGTACCTGGCCAAAGACTAAAAGCACGTATCTTTTGATCTATTATTTTTGCTTCCATTTGCCAATCAATTAAACCATCTTCACGTTTTAATAATTTGGTATAAGTCGCTAAATTATGATTTTGTTCTTTTAAATTTACATTTTTTTTTAAATATTTTGGTATAACTTTAAGTAAAAGTTTAGAACTTTCTAATGATAACTTATCATGTAAAGTATCAGCAGTTTCATTTTTGTTTATCTTAATCCTTTTTTGACCTATGATTGGTCCGTGATCCATTTCTTTGTCTAATCTGATAATAGTAGTTCCAGTGTATTTTTCACCATTTAAAATAGTTGATTGAATAGGAGAAGCTCCTCTATATTTAGGTAAAAGTGATGGATGAACATTAATACATCCATATTTAAAACTATTTAAAATATTATCTGATAGAAATTCGCCGTAAGCAACAATAATACCTAAATCGGGTTTTTCCTTATTTAAAATATCTGATAATTTATTTAGATTTTGAAGTATTTTTAGATTATTATCTAAAGCTAATTTTTTGACTGGTGGTGGTGTTAAGACATAGTGCCTACCAATTTGTTTATCTGCTTGAGTTACTACTAAAATAATATTAAATTCCTTTTTAATTAAATCTTTTAAACAATTTAAACTGAATTCTGGTGTACCAAAGAATATTATTTTTTTATCTTTATAGCTCATCTAATTTAGCTTCCTTTTTTAATAGCTTAATCTTTTTTTCACCTTTGGTATATTTAAATATTTTATCAATAAATAAAATACCATTTAAATGATCTATTTCATGTTGGATTACGGTGGCTAATAATCCCTTAGCTTTAAGCCATTTAGTCTTACCTTGCTTATTCTTATATCTAATAATAATAATTTTAGGTCTTCTGACTAAACCAAAAATCTTAGGGAATGACAAACAACCTTCTTCCATAACTGATCTTTTAAAAAAGCTTTTCCAAAGTATTTTAGGATTAATTATTGCTTGTGGCCCATCTTTAAAATTGATAATACAAATACGTATATCCTTATTTACTTGATTTGCTGCTAAACCAAGTCCATCCTTTTCAAGCATGGTTTGAGACATTTCACTAATAAATGACTGAAATTCATTATTACTGAAATCCTTTACATTTTTAGTTTTTTTTCTTAATATCTTATTAGGATAAGTTATAATATCTAACATAATTAATATTTTACATAAAAATGGATAATTTTAATAGTTTTAAGGAGATTATCAAATCTAAGGAAAAAGTAAAGCTCCCATCATATAGATGGCAACAATTAGCTTTAGAGATAATTCAAGAATTAGCTATTCCCGATTTTAAACGTAATTCGGTTTTTAAAGTTTGTAAGGATTTACCCAAGGAAAGAGTTTTAATGGCCTTTAATGATACTAAAGAATTATGTCATGAAGGTGAGAAATGGAAATATTTTTTTAAAGTTATTGGACAAATGGAAAAATAAAAAACATAATATTATTAACGATGCTTATTTATTTAAATTATTAAATTAGCTACTAAATAACCGACTCCAAAAGGAAATTCATAACTTAGAATATTTGATTTATAATTTGTCTTATCTAAAATACCAGCTAGAAGAACTAATGAATTTAGAATACATTCTTCGGCCTCTTTGACTACCTTAGTATCAATTTTAGTTAATTTATCTAATTTACGATTTTTAATTGTTTTCAATATTAAATTATCAAAGTCTTTGGCTTTATTAGAAAAACCACCAGGGGCTTCTTTGGTTAATTTATGCGATAGATCACCAGTAGCTATAACAATTATTCTTTTATTTGATTCATTAATTATTTTTCTAATAACTCTACCAAATTCAAAATGATTTTGATATGTTTGTTTAGAATAGGAAATTGGTAGAATTAACAAATTTTTTAAATGTTTTGATAAGTAATAGAGAGGGACACTAAAATTATGCGATAATTCATTTTCAGAAGTTAAATTTACCCCAAAAGTTGTTTCAGTTCTTTCCCGTATCTTATATCCTAATTCTAAATCATTTTTAAATTCCAATTTAGTTTCCATGTCACCAAATGATTCAAATTTAGCAATTAAATTAGGTGAGTGATTAATTAAATAATTATCTGATATATTCTCATGTGGTGAAGATAATATAATAATAGTATCAATATTATGTTGATAGATCTCTTTTTCTAATTCTTCTAAAGCATTTTTAGTATTTTTAACAGAATCAAAATTTTCTCGACCAATGGTTGGGATTAATATTGGGGAATGAGGAACAATAGCAGCATTTACTAAGGTCATAAGTTTTAAGGTAAATCTTCTTCAATAAGATCTAATTCTTGATTAGCATTATTATCCAAAGCATTTAGAGTTAAACTTGTGGGATGAATATTTACAGCTTCTTCTGAAGTTTCAACAATATATGTCCAATTATATCCTCTGGTTGAAAAAGAAGCTTCATCTTTAATATGATATTTTTTACCTTCAGAAATTACGTATACTTTATTATCATTTTTAGCTTTAATTAAAGTACCATCTTTAAATTTAACAGGTGCTCCTTTTGGATATTGGCTTAATTCTTCAGTATGTCCTTTTCTTACTGTTTGATTAGGATAATTCTCTTTTAATATTTCAGGGGAGACAATTGGATATTTAATACCATTTTTTACATAATAAATACCACCAGTAGTAGCGTCTTGAATTAAAGCACCAGTTGGATAAATACTTTCCATGGTAAGATCTTCACCTAAATCAAAAGTAATTAAGTCATTATCTGTAATTTCAATAATTTCTTCTGGATTATAACCTAAAGTTCTAAAGACATCATTAGAAACAATATGTCTTAATTTTTCATCAGCTAACAAATAGATATTTAAATCAGGATCCATGAGAATAGAGTATTGAGCAAATTTAATTTCATTACCAGTGACAAATTCATCTAATTCAGCTTGTGAAACAATAATAATATTTTTAGGATCATATCTACTAATTAAAGAAGTAAAAGTAGCAAAAGGTCTTTTTTCATTGTTTTTAATCAAATAAACAGTGTCACTATCATGAGCTTTAAGTAAGGTACCATTTGGTCTAAAGGTAGTAACTTCAAACCAATTATTCCAAATTTTCCAAAAATTATAATTTGCTCCTATTTTATAACCATCAACTACAGTATTGCCTTGATAAGGATTATAAGTATAAAGCGCAGCAGTAGCTTTAGTTTGAGGAATAATGTCTTGCTGATCTTGAGTAGTTTTAGGTTGACCAACACACCACTTAGTAAAGGTACAGTTATAATTATCAACATATTTATCTCTGATATTCAAATCATCTAAATACTCTCTAAATTTGTGAGCAGCAGCATTTACTTGTTGAGAAAACCCTTTATATTTATCTAAACAAACACCACCATAACAACTATAACCCATGGCCCAATTTAGTTGATTATTACTTGGATCATTATCTGTTACTAAGCTTTGTTCTTTTTGTAAAAGCGTTAAAAGAAATTTCGGATTTATTTTGTTAGCTTGAGCTGCTTGCCAAATTACGTAATAAGCAGCGAGTTTAGTTGTTGGATCAATATAGGTATCAAGTACACCACCTTTATCGGCAACAAAATCTCTAACCTGTTCAATAGACATTGAGGTATAATCAACCATTTCATCATCAGAAATTATGTAATTGGGATTAAAATCAGGATTATCTTCATATGAAGTTACTAAGCCTAAAACTAGGTTTAATGGTAGTAAACTAAATAGTAGAGTAATAATTAATATTTTATGTATTTTCATATAGTTTATTCTATCAGAAATTACTTATATTTCAAAATTAGTTTATACCCACACTTTAAACAATTATCTGATTTATTATTTATAGTTATATTATAACCATTTCTAGTTATGATTAAATTATGACATTTAGGACAATAAGTATTTTCACGTTCATCATTAATAACATTACCTGTGTAAATATAATTCAAACCTTCTTTTTTACCCTGTACATAGACCTGGTTTAATAATTGATTACTTGTTTTAGTGAAATTTTGTAGTTGATATGATATCTGAGGACTAAACTTTGTAATATGCCAAGGTATATTAATATTTAATTCATTAGCTATAAAATTAGCTATTTGTCTTGGTTGATCATTTAAATCAGTTAAACCTGGTATTAGTAAAGTCGTAATTTCAAGGTTAATTTTATTATTAACAAGATATTTTAAATTATCTAAAATTGGTTTTAATTGACAACCGCAATTTTTTAAATAGATTTTATTATCAAAAAATTTTAGATCAACATTAATTGCATCTAAATAGGGGATAATGAGATCAAGACATTCTTTGGTCATATATCCATTTGAGACCCAAATATTTTTTAAATTGTTTTCTTTAGCTAATTTCATGCAAGCTAAAGCATATTCAAAAAAGATGGTAGGTTCAGTATAAGTATATGAGATTGATAAACATTTATATTTCAAAGCTTGTTTAATTACTTCTTCGGGTTCTATATAATTACCTGGAAAATCAATAATGTGGTTATTTGCTTTTTCTTTGTATTGACTAATCTCCCAGTTTTGACAATTTTGACATCTTAAATTACAACCAAGAGTTGCAATTGAATAAGTAAAAGTACCTGGTAAATAATGAAAGATTGGCTTCTTTTCAATTGGATCTATGGCCTGAGTAATCAATTTACCATAATTTAAGGAATATAATTTATCATCAATATTTTGTCTTACACCACAAATACCAGTTGAATAATTAGATATTACACAATGATGATGACATAAATTGCATTTTACCACATTATCTATTTTTTGATATAATTTAGCTTCTAGCATATATTAATTATATGCTAAAATAATAAATTGTTAATAGTTAGTAAAAATGATATTATAAGCATAATATGAGACGTGTTTTTTTAGGTATAGATTTATCAAATGATCTAAAAAATAGATTAGAGATACTTAAAGCTAGATATAACTTAAGTAATTTACCGATTAAATTAGTTGAACCAGAAAATAGTCATATTGCTATTAAATTTTTAGATAACTTAACTGAAGAACAGGTATCAGTAGTCAGTAAGCTAATTAAAGAACAAATTAATGAAATTGAACCATTTGAAGTAGTAGTAAGTAATAGCTTAATATTTCTTAATATTCAAAAGCCAAAAGTTTTATCCCTAAAAATTATTAGCTCAGAGTTAAATAAGTTTGGTACTCAACTAATAACTTTATTAGATGAATTGGACTTCATTACAAATGATCATCGGGAATATATTCCTCATCTTACTCTGGGTAGAATTAAAGCAACATTAAATGATTATGAGAAAGATAAAATTGCTTCTATTCAATTCAATGGTAATATGATTATAAATGCATTCCATTTATTTGAAAGCCTTCTAACTAGTACTGGACCTAAATATAATATAATTGAAGAATATAAATTATGAAGATAGATATACTTGGAGTAAAAATAGATAATTTAAATTATTTTGATACCTTAAAAAAAATAGAATTGATTATTGATTCTAATTTAAAAGAATATATAGTAACCGCTAATCCTGAAATATTGTTAGAAGCTTTAAATAATCTAAAATATTTAAATATTTTAAATAAAGCTAAACTTGTGACTGCGGATGGTATAGGTATAATATGGGCAGCTAAGTTTCTAAGTTTAAAAAGTAAATCATATTTTAAATCTATCATACAAATTATCTATACTGGCATACTTCTTTTAATCTATCCTAAATATTTTGCTAAATTTATACCTGAAAGAATAACGGGTATTGATTTAATGGATAAATTATGTAAATTTTCTGAGAAAAAAAAATATAATATATATTTATTAGGCGGGGAAGCGGGTATTGCTCAAAAAACAAAAGTTGAGTTACTAATTAAATATCCTAATTTAAGTATTGTGGGTTATGAAATAGGTCCTGATGAAAAAACAGTTGAAAATATAAATAGGGTTAGAGCTAATATTTTGTTTGTAGCGTTTGGTGCGCCTAAACAAGAATTATGGATTGATCAAAATTTAAATAATTTAAATATTAATTTAGCTATAGGAGTAGGTGGAGCTTTTGACTTTGTCTCGGGTCAAGTAAAAAGAGCACCGCGAATTTATCAAGATTTAAATTTAGAATGGTTCTATCGCTTAATTAAAGAACCATGGAGAGCAATCCGTATCTTTAATGCTACTTTTAAGTTTATTTACTACTTAACTAAATTTAAGCATCAATTTAATTAATTTTTTGGTATAATATATAGATGTTGAATAAAAAAGTAAAAACTAGATTTGCACCTTCGCCTACAGGTTATTTACATATTGGTGGTTTAAGAAGTGCTCTTTTTAGTTATCTTTTCGCTAAACAATATAATGGTAAATTTATCTTAAGAATTGAGGATACAGATAGGTCAAGATATGTTGAAGGGGCTGAATTACAAATAATAAATTCTTTACAAAAAATGGGCTTAAATTGGGATGAAGGACCTTACTTAATAAATGATACGAAATTTAAAGAAAAAGGCCAAAATGGTCCATATTTTCAGTCAAAAAGGCTAAAAATCTATAAAGAATATCTTAAAAAGCTCATTAGTAGTAAAAAGGCATATTATTGCTTTTGTACGGAAGAAAGGCTTGAGAAGTTAAGAGCAGAACAACAAAGTCAGAAGCAACCAACTAAATATGATAATAAATGCCGAAACTTAACCGAAAGCGAAGTAAATAGAAAATTAATAAATAATGAAAAATATGTAGTCAGACTTAAAGTACCAGATAAAGGAGAAATTAAATTTAATGATATTATTCGTAGTCAGGTAAGTTTTCAAGTAGAAGATGTAGATGATCAGATCTTAATTAAATCAGATGGTTATCCTACTTATCATTTGGCAGTGGTAATTGACGATCATTTAATGGGCATAACTCATGTTATACGTGGAGAAGAATGGATATCATCAACACCAAAACATATTTTGATTTATCAAGCCTTTGGTTGGGAAATTCCTAAGTTTGCACATTTACCATTATTACTTAACAAAGACCGTTCTAAGTTATCTAAAAGACAAGGAGATGTAGCTATTGAAGATTATTTGGATAAGGGTTACTTAGCTCAAAGTATAATAAATTATGTAGCCTTACTTGGTTGGCATCCTAAAGATGATCGAGAAATATTTCGTCTGAAAGAATTAATTAAGAATTTTGATTTAAAACGTGTGCAAAAAGCGGGTGCTATTTTTGATCTAGAAAAGCTTAATTGGTTTAACTCATATTATATTAAAAATATGAGTGAAAAAGAAATAATTAAAGCTGCTGTTAATTCTTTACCTCAAATTGATGAAAAGTTATTAATTAAAATATTAAAATTAGAAAAAGGACGTTTAAATACCTTGAATCAGATAGAAGAAATATGCCATGTTTTTCTGGAAGTTAAAGAATATAATAAAGAAATGTTGATATTTAAAAAAAGTACTAAAGAAGATACTTTAAAGAGTCTAATGTTAGTAAAAGAAAAATTAATTAATTTTAAAAAATTTAAAAAAGACAAATTATTTATATTATTTAATCAAATAGTAAAAGATAATAATCTAAAGAATGGTGATCTATTCTGGCCACTTCGAGTTAGTCTGAGTGGTCAAGAAATGAGTCCTCCCCCAGAAGAAATATTAGAAATTATAGGTAAGGAAGAATCATTAAAAAGAATAAATAATGCGATTAATAAATTAAAATGAAAAAACTACTTTTAATAATTTTAATTATCATATTATTACCCCTACTTAACATTGTTGCTCAAGATAATGAAGGAGGGAATTTTATTGAATCTTTTGATCCCGAGATACAGAGATTAAAAGATGAAATACAAGGTAGCCAAGATCAAATTGAAGAACTACAAAAACAACAGAAAACTTACGAAGATAATTTACAAATTAAAAGGCAACAAATTAATACCTTAAAGAATCAAATGGGTATTTTAGATGATTCTATTGCTAAATTAGTTTTAGAAGTACAGACTACTGAGTTGCAAATTGAACAGAGTAATTTGGAAATACAAAATATTCAACTACAAATCGGGCATAAAGAAGAAGAAATAAGGAATCAACAATCAAAAATAGCTCGAGTTTTAAATACTCTTAATAAGAGTAGTAGAAAAAGAAATAATTTAGAGGTATTAGTTTTAGAGGGTAATTTAGGTGGTTTTTTTAATGAATTAAATCAATTACAATCTTTAGAAAATACTTTAAGTACTGAATTATTAGGTTTGAAAGAATTAAGAGAAGAGTTACAAATAAAGGAAGAAAATTTAGAAAAAAGAAAGGATCAGTTAACAAATTTACATGATAAATTAATGGGTAATCAAGAAAAGTTATTAGCTGATCAGTATGTTAAAGGTACTTTACTTAATAGTACTAAAGGACAAGAACAAAATTATCAAAATTTGTTAGCTCAAGTAAAAGCAGAACAAAATAGGATCGAAGCTGAAATACAAAATTTAGAGATTGAAGCAAGGCGTAGATTATTAGAAACAGAGGGTGTCTTGCCAAGTGACGATGCTTTTATTTGGCCCATAGCCTCAAGAAAAATTACTGCTTATTTTCATGATCCTGATTATCCATTTAGATATATTTTTGAGCACCCAGCTATTGATATAGGGGATACACCTCAAGGTACACCAATTAGAGCAGCCAGATCAGGTTACGTAGCTACGGTAAGGTTTACTCCAGGCTCTAGTTCTTATGGTTACATCTTATTAGTTCACCCCGGTGGTTTATCAACAGTCTATGGGCATATTAGTAGACCATATGTAGAAGAGGATAGTTTTGTCGTTCAAGGTGAAGTTATTGCTTTATCAGGTGGTGCACCTGGGACTTCGGGAGCAGGTAGTTTAACTACTGGACCTCATTTACATTTTGAAGTTAGATTAAATGGTATACCAGTAAATCCATTAAATTATTTACCTTAAATATTAAAAACATATAATTTGATGATATGTTTTTTTAAATATATTAAGCTAATGGATGAAACTTATGATGTACTTCTTGAGCATATCTGTCAGAAGCATGTACATACCTAGTCGTAGTATCAAGTGATTCGTGACCTAAAAGTATTTGAATTGCTGCTGGGTTTGCACCTTCTTCAGCTAAATATGTGGCAAAAGCATGTCTTAAAGAGTGGGCAGATATGGGAATATTTATTTGAAGTAATTCTCTATAATATTTAATACGTTCTTGTAAATAATTAGGAGAAATTTTTTTATTCTTATCACCAGCATTTAAACCTCTAAGTGGAACAAATAAATAATCTGAAGAAGAAGAGAAATCATAAAGATAATTCCTTAGATGCTTAATAGAACGGGGAGTTAAATAAACAAAACGTTCTTTTTTTCCTTTACCCATGATAAATATTTTACCAGTTTCATTAATTTGAGATTTTTTTAAATTAATTAATTCTGATATACGCATACCAGTAGCAAATAGTACTTCAAGCATAGCTCTATTTCTGAGTCCTACCTTTGTATTCTTTTCCAATTTAATAGGTGATTCGATTAACTTTACAATTTCATTAAATTCAGCAACTTTAGGATGCTTACGTTCTGTCTTAACTAATTTAATACTGTCAGGAGAAAGGGGAGACTGATAATCCATTTCAATTAAATATTTGAAATAAGTTCTAAGTGATGAAAGAATTCTGTTAATTGAATAACTGCCTAGTCGTGTATGACCTTTAACGTTTTGAGCAGTACCCCTATCAATAGAGGAGAGGTAAGCCTTATAATTGATAATTGACTTCTTATCTAATTTACTAAACTTAATTTTTGATTCATTTAAAAAGTTTTCAAATGTTTTTACGTCTCTCTCATAATTGTAAACTGTTTCAGGGGAATAATTGTTAGTTTGGAGATAAAGTAAAAAATCATCAGACATAGGTAATGTTGTTAGGGAAGTAGTACTTTTGTTTAATTTAGGCATATGTATATATTAACTGAGTGTAAGGGTTATTATACTCAGTTTAACATAGATAATAAAATAAGGCAAATATAGTTATTTACAGATAATGCCTTATTTATATATTACTTGGTTTTCTATACGTAGATTAATATATTCTATTAGATTCAACTTGTCCACATCAATTTTTCTTTCTTCTAAAGATCTTTTTAATTTATATAATTGTTTATTTAAGCTTAAAATACTATTAAGATATATCTCGAAACCTTGTTTTGTGACAATTTTGAGGTAATTAGTTTTAGGACCAGCTATTTTAAATGATTCAATTTCAATAATAGGTACTTGATATGACTCAAAGTTGTAAAATAATTCGATTATAAGATCTATCATGTCTTCGTTTAGTACTTTTTGACCTAATTGAATCTCAGTATTAGATTCATCTTGAATTAAAGGTAAACTAGAATTAACTATGTCTTGAATATCAATTTCTTTAAAAATCTCCTCTGCTGCGTTAAATAAAAAATATCTTTCATTAGATTTCCAAAAAAAACTTCCACGACGTTCTGAAATTTCTATATATAAAGTATCAGGTTGATATTTAATAATTAATAAATCATCTAAAGTATATTTTTCTTGAAAATCTTTTAGTAACCTACTCTTATTTAGTAAAAAGTAATTATTTTGAGGGAATATTAACCAACTATTTTTATCTATCGAATTATATATAATCTCTTGTAATTCTTGATTACTTATTTCTGAATTACCATTTAATATAAGATTATCTATTTTAAAATGTTCAGAATAAAATAAAAAATAAATTAAATATATTAAAATTACTAGACCTAAATATAATAAAACCTTACGTCTTAGTTTAGAAGATTCTTCATGTTCAAAAATATGAGTTCTCTTACTCTGAGGTTTAATGAATTCATGGTTACTTTTATTTGTATAACCTGATTTAATATATGTTTTAGACATATTACTTGTACCAATCAGATTTTGGCTTATATGAGGTTTTTAATTCATTTTTTTGTTTATGTTTTTCTAAAGCAAAATTAATTAATTTATCAAGTAGTTTTTCATATTTTAAACCACTTACTCCCCATAATTTAGGATACATACTTATTTTAGTAAAACCTGGAATTGTATTGACTTCATTTAGAATTAATTCGTTATCTTTTGTTAAAAAGAAATCTACTCTAGCCATGCCACTTAAATCCAAAGCTTGAAAGGCCTTAACTGACATTTCTTGGATCTCATTAACTAATTTATTATCTAATTTAGCTGGAATCTCAAATTGAGTTTTACCATCAATATATTTATCTTGATAGCTATAGAATTCATCACTAGGTTTAACTTCTCCAGGTAACGAAGCTTTGGGTTGATCATTACCTAAAACAGCACATTCAATTTCTCTAATATCTTCAAGACCTTCTTCAATAATTACTTTACGATCATAATCAAATGCAATATCAATAGCTTTAATTAATTCATTTTTATTTTTAGCTTTATTTATACCAACGGAAGAACCTAAATTAGCTGGTTTAATAAATACGGGATAGGCTAATACTTCTTCAATGAGTTTTATTTTTTTATCTTGATCTTCTAACCAATCAGTTTTTAAAATATCAGCGTAACTTACTTGAGGTAAATCAAACCAAGCAAATATCTTTTTCATTATTACTTTATCCATACCAACAGCACTACCTAAAACCCCAGCTCCAACATAGGGAAGATTAGCTAATTCAAATAATCCCTGAATTGAGCCATCTTCACCATAAGTACCATGTAAGACCGGAAAGACAACATCTAAGCCTAAATTAGTCATTTTTTGCTCATTTAAGGCCATTAATTGATGTGTATGAGGTTGTGGTGTAAGTATTTTTTCAGTTAGTTCTTTATTATCATTATCAGAACCAGCTTTTAAAGTATTAATAACATTATCAGTAATCCATTTACCTGATTTAGTGATACCTATTGGAATAATTTCATATTTATTTTTATCTAAGGCTTTGATCAGACTTTGACCTGAAATAATTGAAACTTCATGTTCGCCTGATCTTCCACCCATGATCACCCCTACTCTTAATTTAGTAGTCATATTTTTAGTGTCGTAAAATATTGTTATTTATATTAATAAAGTAATTGCACTTATTAAAACAATTAGAATAAATATTCTTTTAACCCATCTATTACCTATTTTTATTAATAACATAGCACCAATTCATACTCCTAGTCCAGAACCAATAAACTATTTTTACACTAATTATTCTAACGCAGAAAGTTAATTCTAAATAGATTTATTTAATTATTCTTTTAAGTAATGGGTTTAGTCTAGAAACTACCTCATAGTTAATAGTATTTAATTTATTAGCTAAATATTCAGACGATATATTTTTTCCAATTAAAGTTACTTCATTCCCTACTTTAATATTTTTGCCAGTTATATCAACCATAATTAAATTCATACAAATCCTACCTATTAAATTACATTTTTTATGATTAATAATGACATATGATTTATTTGATAATTTTCGATCATAACCATCATTATATCCTACTCGGAGTATGGCTATTTGTTTATTTGATTTAACTTTATATGCTCTGCCGTAACCTATGGTATTACCTTTTTTAATTGTTTTAACTTGAATAACTTTGGTTTTCCATGAAAGGACAGGTTTTAATTTAAACTTATTTCTTAGTGCTTGATGATTTTCCAAAGAATATAGACCATAAAGTGAAATGCCAAGCCTTATTAAATCAAAATGATACTTTTTATTAATCAAAGTAGCTGCACTACAAGCAGAATGAATAATAGGTATTTTAATATTCAATTTATTCTTTAAATCATTTAATAGTTTAGTTTGTTTTAAGGTAAAATTTTGATTTACTTCTTCAGCTGTAGCGTAATGAGTAAATAAACCTTCAAGTATTAAATATTTACTTTTGTTTATAACACATGCTAATTTTATAATATCCTTTTCACATACCCCAAGTCTGGAAGTGCCAGTATCATATTTTAAATGTAATTTAATCTTCTTATTTAGTTTTTTAGCAATTTTTTCAGTATAGTTAATCTGTTTCAAATCATATATAACCAAAGAAATATTATATCTAATAGCTTGAGTGATTTGCTTTTTATTTAAATCATAATAACTTAAAACTAGAATTGGTTTTTTTATTCCATTCTTTCTTAGTTCTAAAGCTTCTTCTAGATTAACTACACCAAACCAATTAACATTTTTATCTTTGTTACATAGTTTAGTTATCTCTAATAAACCGTGACCATAAGCATTGCTTTTGACCACGGCCATTAATTTTACTTTACTACCAATTCTTTTTCTAACTTGTCTTAGGTTGTGTTTTAAGTTAGCTTTACTTATTTCTACCCAAGAATTTGTATATACCATTATTTTATATATTTTTTACCGACAAATTTTCTTAAAGCTTTAGGTATTTTAATACTGCCATCTGCTTGTTGAAATTGTTCAACGATAGCTGGTATTAATCTAGAAGTTGCTAGACCAGAAGCATTCAAGGTATGAACATATTCATTTTTATTTGAGTTATTATCTCTATACTTAATATTTCCACGTCTGGCTTGATAATCTAAAGCATTAGAAATACTTGATACTTCTTTATATGTTTTCATGCTAGGGATCCAGACTTCTAAATCGATAGTTTTAGCCATGGCAGCTGAAGCATCACGAGCTGCTAGTTTAACGGTTTGAAAATGTAAATCTAAACCTTTTACTAAGTTTTCTGCATATTTAAGCAACTCATCAAAAGCTTTCCACGATTCTTCAGGTTTTGAGAAAATAAACATTTCTATTTTATTAAACTGATGACCACGAATCATACCTCTTTCCTCAGTTCGGTAGCTTCCTGCTTCTCTTCTAAAACATGTAGAAAAAGCAAAGTATTTAAGAGGTAATTCTTTTAATATTTCATCTTTATGATAATTACCCAACATCATTTCGGAAGTAGCATTTAAACATAACTTATCTTCAGTCCAGAATAAATCATCTCTAAATTTAGGTTAATCACCGGAAGTGTAA
>CAZSGB010000005.1:0-16630 GCA_964606355.1 uncultured Gammaproteobacteria bacterium
CGACTACATGTTAACAACTCACGCCTTGTCCAGAACTGGGTGGACTGATACATTTACTATCAATTTTTATCCCAGAGTGATATAATAATTAATATTATTAATAATAAAGATATGATAAAAATAGCAAAAACTATGGCTCAAAGGTTTAAACCGAGAGCCAAAACAATGATTTCAGAAAATGAGACTACGGCTTCTTCATGGAGAATTTTTAAGATATTAGGAGAGTTTGTTAATGGTTTTGAATTTATACGTCGTTATGATGCTGCAGTAACCTTTTTTGGTACAGCTCGTTGTGGAGCTTCTCACAAAGTGTATAATGAAGCTACCAAATTAGCTAAGATGCTTTCACAAATGGGTTTTGCTATTATCACCGGTGGTGGGCCTGGTATTATGGAAGCTGCTAATAAAGGAGCTGTAGAAGCTAATGGTGTTAGCGTTGGTCTTAACATCCAGTTACCTTCAGAACAAAGAATTAACAAATATGTTAAAGAGTCTCAAGCTTTTCATTACTTTTTCACTCGTAAAGTTATGTTGTCATATGCTTCTGAAATATATATATTCTTTCCCGGTGGTTTTGGTACTATGGATGAATTCTTTGAAATGTTAACTTTAGTTCAACAGAAAAAAATATGTCCAGTACCAATTATTTTGGTTTCTAAGGGTTATTGGCAACCTTTACTCAATTGGATAGAGCATAAATTATATCAGGAAAACAAAATGATTGAGAAGAAAGATATGGATTTATTTAAATTAGTCGATGATGCCGATGAAGCTTTAGAGTATATTAATTATTTGATTAAGAATAAAAAGATTACAACGGCCAAAGAACAATCCGTTGAATATACTTCAGAAGTTAAAATACAAAAATAATTATATATATCTTATGGTTAATAATAATCAACCATTAGTTCATTTAGTTACCGATGAAGAAGTTAAAGGTAAAGCTAAGGAATTATTTGAGCAAATTAAAAAAAGTACCGGTAAAGTGCCAAAATGGATGAGAGTTATGGCTAATTGTGAGGATATCTTAATTGGTTTTTTTACGTTATTTAAATCAGTAATGGATGATGCTCCTCTTGGAAAAGAATTAAAATGGAAAGTGGCTCATAAAGTGTCAGAAATGAATAAATGTGAATTTTGTGTTTCGATTACTACAATGATGCTAAAGGAATTTGGTTTAACTACCCAAAATTTGAATGATTTAGATAAAAGTTGTAACGGTAAAGAGTGTATTGCTTTAAAATATGCTGAATCAGCCACAGAGCATGCTTATAATATTAACCATGAAGTTTTTATTGAGATGAAAAAGCACTTTACTGATGAACAGATAGTTGAGCTTACTAGTGTTATTGAGCTTTTTAATTTTATAAATCGTTTTAATGATTCCTTAGGTGTTTTGCCTGATGTTAATTAATAAAGATGGCATTTTTTAAGAGAAATGCTATAATATAAAGGATTTTTATAGTTATCCACATGATAACAAATTAATAATTAATAATATAAAAAGTATGGGTAAAATGACCAAGTCACAACTCATGGACAAATTAGCCATTGCTAATGAAATGAGTAAAAAAGAAGTAACAGCTTTTATGGAGAATTTAGTAACCTTAGCTTACAGTGAAGTTAAGTCAAATGGTGAATTCGTAATTCCAGGTATTGGTAAAATGGTTAAAATGAACAGAAAAGCTAGACAGGGTAGAAATCCTGCAACTGGTGCCACAATCCAAATTCCTGCTAAAACAGTAGTTAAGTTTAGACTGGCTAAAGCTGCGAAAGACGCTGTATTATAGTAAATATTAATTTTAAAATAAAAACCTAGCAAAAGTTTACAAGCTAGGTTTTTATGATATAATCATTTTATATGATTCAGGAAAATAAAAAATTATTACTTTTAGGTCTCTTTGTTATGGCTTTGGTACTAGCTAATACTTTAGGCGCTAAAATCACTGATTTTAATGTACCTTCGTGGCTGGCTTTACCTTTTAATATTATCTTTGCGCCATTAATTTGGTTATTTAATCAGATACTTGATTTAACCGGTAATGATCCTTTAAGTTATAGATTTTTTAACTTAGTTCATGTTTCAGTCGGTATTTTAACAGTACCTTTAATGTTTTTAATAACGGACATTGTAGCTGAAGTTTGGGGTAAAAAAGTAACTCATCAGTTTATTAATATCGGGGTTATTTCTATGTTAGTTATGATAGTCATTACTACTATTTCTGTTTTTTTACCAGCCGCTCCTAGATTTGAAGCTATGGATGAATCATACCGAACTATCTTTACGGTTTCTATTAGAATGGCGATAGCTTCGATTTTTGCCTTTTATTTAGCACAAATACATGATCTTTGGGTTTTTCATTTCTGGCGGGTTAAAACTAAAGGTAAACATTTATGGATTAGAAATAATTTTTCAACTATAGTATCTCAATTAATTGATTCTACGGTTTTTATGTTTGTAGCTTTTTATAATCCTTCAACTTTTCCTGCCACTTATGTTATTAAATTAATCTTACCTTACTATATCTTTAAAATACTTTTTGCTTTATTAGATACGCCACTAGCATATTTAGGAGTTTGGTGGGCTGGGAAAGAAGATAAATAATGAAAAGAGTAATATTTAGTTTAATTTGTTTTTTTACTAACTGGTTGTAGCAAACAAGAAGTAAGTAATTCTTTAAATAATATGCCTCATGAAAATATAAGAAGTGCTAAAGTAGCTGGTTCCTTTTATCCAGCTGATTTTAATGAATTAAATAATACTTTAAATCAATTAATATCATTCAGTGATCAAAGTAAGAGTCTTAAAGCTTTAATTGTGCCCCATGCTGGTTATGCCTATTCAGGGAAGGTAGCTGGTCAAGTTTTTGGCTATTTAAAAAATAATTCATTTAACAAAGTCATAGTTATAGGGCCTTCACATTATTATGGTTTTAATGGTTTTTCAGTAGCTGATTTTGATTACTATGAAACACCTTTAGGTAAAGTAAAAGTATCTTTCCAAGTAAAAGATTTAATTCGAGAAGAACATTTTTCATATCAAGTTCAAGCGCATGACCAAGAACATGCTATTGAAATAGAACTTCCTTTTTTACAGAAAACTTTAAATAACTTTGAGTTAATACCAATTATTGCGGGACAAAATAATTTAACTGAGATTGAAGAAGTTAGTAACGTTTTAAAGAAATATATTGATGATCAGACTTTAATAGTTTTTTCCGTTGATTTTACACATTATGGTCCAAGTTATGGTTTTGTGCCTTTTACTGATGATATGGCCTCAAATTTAGATAAATTAGACCAGCCAGTGGTCGAGTACTTAACTGATTTTAAGACTAATGAGTTACATAATTACTTAACTTCTACGGCTCAAACAAACGACGGAGAAGTAGTCTTAACTTTAGCTTCTTTTTTGTTGGCAGGTAAAGATTATAATGTAGAATTAGTAGCTAAAGATAGTAGTGGACAGATTATGAATGATTATACTAATTCAGTTAGTTATTATGGTTTAATAGTATCTTTAGCTGAAGAGTTAAGTACTGGATATACAGACCAAGAAAAAGAATTCTTACTTAAGTTATCACGTAATACTTTAAATAAATATTATGAAGATGGTTCTACGTTAACTATTAGTGAATCATTAGTACCAAAGAGATTAAAAGAAGAAAGAGGCGTATTTGTTACTTTAGAAAAGAATGGTAATTTAAGAGGTTGTATTGGCTATATTTTACCTAATGGTCCTATATATCAAGCAGTAATTGAAAATACCTTAAATGCTGCTTTAGATGATCCCCGTTTTGATCCTGTTGAAGCAGAAGAACTAAATAGTACAAAGATCGAAATATCTATACTATCTCTACCAGAGGAATTAGCGGTTAATGATAGTAAAGAGTATTTAGTTGAGTTAAGACCTTTAATTGATGGTGTAGTATTAAAACAAAGTACTTATCAAGCTACTTATTTACCTCAAGTTTGGGAAGATTTAAAAGAGCCAGAAATGTTTTTGAACTCTTTATGTCAAAAGGCTGGTCTTAAACAAAAATGTTGGCAAGACTCAAATACTAAGTTACTAATATATCAAGCAGAAGTATTTCATCAATAAAAAAAGACTTATTAATTAAAATAGGTCTTTTTAAATGTATTATTTAGTAATGATTAGAAGCTTTTTAGGAATAAGTTCAATATTTATTTCATTAACCTTTATTTCTTCACCATCAATTTGAACGGCTTTATCTTTAAAAGATTCAGTGGATAAAGTTATTTTTTTACCTTTTAATTTAGTTAAGTAAGGGAATTTATTCTTACCGAAGGAAAAAGAGAAAGCTACATTTAAAAAACCTATAATACTTTTATTATGACTTATTAATACTTCTAATTCCGAATCAAATAAATCAATAGGTGTTTTAGGGGTTAAGTTAAATAAGCTAAGAGCATTAGCAATAATTAAAGTATTACCTTCTATATTATGATTTACTTTATCTAACATAAAATTAAAATTGGTTTTTTTAACTTGACGTTGTTTAATGAAAGTCATGAGATAAGCCATAAAGCCTAAGTTAATCTTTAAACCACGACTTGTTTCATTTATTATATCTGACCAGAAACCAATAGATAAACAGATTAAAAAATAATGAGTATTATTTAATATGCAAACATCTATTTTTTTAGGTGTACCCAGACAAGCAGTTTTAATAGCTTGCTTAGGTTTTAAGCTTATACTTAGACTTGAAGCTAAAACATTAGCACTACCGGCGGGGATAATAGCTAAAGGAATATTTAAATTATTTTTTAATAAATAATCAGCTACTTCTTTAACTGTACCATCTCCACCAATTACAATGACTTTAGGATAATCAGTAAATTTTATGGCTTTTAATTGATTTTCTAATTCAGGAGTAGTTATTATTAAATCATGTTCAGTATTAGGTAAATACTTCTTAAAGTGATTTAAGAAGTATTTTTTGTACCAGTTTTGATTAAAAGCAGAACCAGATTTAGGATTATGAATAATTAGTATTTTATTCATTAGTTTGATAGTTTGGCGCTTCTTTTATAATCGCTATATCATGGGGATGATTCTCTTTTAAAGCAGCATTAGTAATTTGAATAAATTTAGCTTTACTATAAAGTTCTTCAATATTCTGAGCACCTTGATAACCCATACCTGCTTTTAAACCACCAATTAATTGGTGAACATGTCCAGCTAATTTACCTTTTAAAAGTGTTTGCCCCACTATACCTTCGGGTACTAACTTATTTATCTCATCAGTCATATCAGCTCCATATCTGTCTCTAGCACCTTGACTCATGGCTTCAAGTGAACCCATACCTCTATATATTTTATATATCCTACCATTGTAATAGGTGATTTCGCCAGGGGACTCTTCGGTAGCAGCAAATAATTGTCCGATCATCACACTATCAGCCCCAGCTGCAATAGCTTTAACAATATCACCTGAGTAACGTATACCCCCATCAGCAATAATTGGGACCTTAGAATTACCTCTGCCTTTTAAAGCATTCCAAATAGCTGTAATTTGAGGTACCCCAATACCAGTTACGACGCGAGTAGTACAAATTGAACCAGGTCCAATGCCGACTTTTATCGCATCAGCACCATACTTGATTAAATCATGAGTAGCTTCCTCAGTAGCCACGTTACCGGCGATAATATCAATCTCTTTAAAATCTTTATGACTCTTTAAAGTAATTAAAGTTTCAATTACTTTTTGACTATGTCCATGAGCCGTATCAATTACTAAAGCATCAACACCAGCTTCAGCCATGAGGTGAGCTCTTTTTAAAGCTTCCATACCTACCCCAATAGCTCCACCCACTCTTAATCTATCTTGTTTATCTTTAGTAGCATTGGGGTGAAAAAGATTTTTTTCTAAGTCTGATCTAGTAACCATGCTTTTTAATTTACCTTGCTTATCAATTAACATAATAACTGGTACTTTCTTATCTTTAATAATCTGTCTAGCTTTTTCAAGAGTTGTATTTTCAGGTACGGTAATTATTTCATTTACTTTTTTCATTAACTTCTTAATTGGTAACTTTTCATCCTCAGGCCAGAAATAATCAAACTTAGTTAAGAGACCAAGTAATTTACCATTTTTACTAACAATGGGAATATTTTTATAGCCTTTTTCATTTCTAATCTTAACCGCATCTTTTATCTTATCATCTGGACTTAAAGTCATGGGATTTTCTACAAAGCTATTTCTGTATCTCTTTACTTTAGCTACTTCACTAGCTTGTTCTAGGGGACTTAAATTACGATGAATAAAACCTAAGCCACCTTCTAAAGCTAGAGCAATAGCGAGTTTACTTTCTGTAACTGTATCCATAGGAGAACTAACTAGTGGAATATTTAATATAATATTCTTACTTAATTTAGTTCTAGTATCCACCTGTTTAGGTGAGATATTTGTTTTTTGAGGCCCAAGTAAAACATCATCAAATGTTATACCTTGAGTTAATTCTTGTTTATTCATAAAGTTTAGATTATAATGGGGTTATTATATTAAATAATTAAGATTTTATCAAGTTATGAGACGGATTCATCAACAAATTGCGATTTTAGATTTCGGTTCTCAATATACTCATTTAATAGCTAGGCGATTGAGGAATTTAGGCATTTTAGCTAAATTATATCCTGCAGATATTAATTTAAATGAAATAGATAATTTAATTGGTATTGTTTTATCAGGTTCACCAGCTGGAGTAGGTGATGATAAATACCAAGTAAATGAGAATCTTTTTAAATTAAATATCCCTATTTTAGGTTTATGCTATGGTCATCAATTAATCGCTCATTATTTTGGTGGTCGCGTTGCTAAGCATGAAGATCAGAGTGAATATGGCTTAGCTAAACTAAATGTTGGGGAAAGTATTTTATTTAATAATCTAGAACCTGTTGAAGAAATTTGGATGAGTCATGGTGATAGTGTAATTGAAACACCAGAGGGATTTAAAGTTATTGGCGGGACAAAGAGTTGCCCTATTGCGGCTATGTCATCAGATGAAAAGAAAATATATACTCTTCAATTTCACCCAGAAGTTACACATACACCTCATGGTATGGAGATAATAAAGAATTTTGCTTTTCATATATGTAAAGCTCGTAAAGATTGGAATATTCATGATTGGCAAAAAGAAATGATTAAAGAGATTAAAGTCACAGTAAAGGATAGAAAAGTTTTTCTATTAGTTAGTGGTGGCGTTGATTCCACGGTTTCCTTTGCTCTCTTAGAAAAAGCTTTAGGCAAGGATAAAGTATTTGGTTTACATATTGATAATGGTTTAATGCGTAAAAATGAAGTAACTGAGGTTCAAAGATCACTTAAGATAGCTGGTTTTACTAATTTAGAAGTATATGATGCTTCTAATGAGTTTCTGGATGGTTTAAAAGAAATATGTGAACCAGAAAAAAAACGTCAGATAATTGGTAATTTATTTTTAGATATTCAAGACAAAGTAGCCAGTAAATTAAATCTAAATCCTTCAGAATGGATTTTAGGGCAAGGTACTATATATCCGGATACTATTGAAACAGGTGGTACACCTAATGCTGATATCATTAAAACACATCATAATAGAGTACCAAGAGTAGAGAAATTAATTAAAGAGAATAAAATAATTGAACCAATTAAAGATTTGTATAAAGATGAAGTAAGATTACTTGGAGAAAATTTAGGTCTACCTTCTAAACTTGTTTGGCGCCAACCTTTCCCAGGTCCAGGTTTGGGAGTTAGGGTTTTATGTAATAATCAAAAACCAAGTGATGTAAGTAAAGTAACTGAGAAGATAAAAAAAAGTTTTCCTAACTTTAATTTAACTGTTTTATCAATAAAAAGCGTGGGGGTACAAGGTGATATGAGAACTTATGCTCATCCCTTAGCTATGGAAGTAAATATTAATGAATTAAATCAAGAAAACGTTTTAGAGATATTTCATGTTTCACCGACACTTACTAATCAATTCAAAGAAATAAATAGAGTTATTTTAAGAATAGATAATTCTAATAATAAATTAAGTGAAGCTAAGTTAAAAGAAGCCTATATTACTAAAGAGAGATTAGATCTTTTAAGAGAAGTAGATAGCTTAGTACAAAGCGAAGTTTTAAAATTAGGTTTAGAGCGAGATATTTGGCAATTTCCTGTAGTTTTAGTTCCTTATGGTATAAATAGTGAGGAAAGTATAATTTTAAGGCCTGTTTCCTCACAAGAAGCTATGACTGCTAAGTTTTATCCATTACCTGTTAATATATTAAAAGATTTAGCTTTTAAAATAGCTAAAATACCTGGTATTTCCTTTATCTTTTTTGATTTAACTAATAAGCCACCAGGGACTATTGAATGGGAGTAAGGATTGACATATGCCTCTAGACTAGCAGAAAAGTGCAATATGTGTATACACTTACCCGAATTAATTGCTTTTTCATATATATTATGTTAAAATATAGCTGGTTTTGTGGAAAAACAAAGTAATAAATAAAAGCATGGGTATTATTGTTGATGGTAATAAAATTGCCTCTACTATCTTAAGCGATTTGAAAACAAGGGTGGATTATATCAAAACACAGGGAGGCAAGGTATCATTAGCTGTGGTTTTAGTAGGTGATGATAAACCATCTCAGACCTATGTTCGGAAAAAAGAGGAAGCTGCTCATAATATTGGTGTGCAGTTTTTTAAATTGGAATTACCAGGTGACATTAGCAAGGATGATTTAATAAATGAGATTAAGAAATTACAAAGTGAAAAAGAATTAATGGGTTTAATCGTTCAATTACCTTTACCCCAGCATTTAATTGATGATACTAGGGAAATAGTGAATTATATAAATACTGAAATAGATGTTGATTGTTTAAACTATTTTTCTTTAGGTAAAGTTTTAATGGGCTCTAATTTGTTATTACCACCAACGCCTTCAGCTATTATGGAAATATTAAAATATCACAAAGTAGATTTAGTTAGTAAAAATGTTGTTTTAATTGGTCGGGGTAATCTAATAGGTCGGCCATTATCTGCGATGCTTATGCATTATCCTGTAACCCTTACTGTTTGTGGCAGTGAATGTCATAATTTAAATTACTTTACAACTAACGCTGATATCATTGTAACTGGTGTTGGAAAGTATAATATTTTAACAAGTGATATGGTAAAAGAAGGAGTAGTTGTAATAGACGCTGGTGTTTGTTTTGAGAATCAAAAAATGTGTGGTGATGTTGATTTTGAGACCGTTAAAGCTAAAGCTTCAGTTATTACCCCAGTACCGGGAGGAGTAGGACCTATTACAGTTTCTAAGCTTTTAGAAAATACAGTTAAGGTTGCTGAAAACAAGATTAAAAAAGTAATAAAATAATTAAATGAAAAAAAATAATTGGCAAACAGTTGTTGTCCTTGGTGCCCAGTGGGGGGATGAGGGTAAGGGTAAAGTAACAGATTATTATGCTTCACAGACTCACTACGTAGTTCGTTTCCAAGGTGGAAATAATGCCGGACATACTATTGTTCATAATAATGAGACATATAAATTGCACCTGTTACCTTCAGGTGTTTTGCATTCTAGGAATAAGATAGTAATTGCTAATGGTGTAGTCATTGATCCAGAAGTCTTATTAGATGAAATGGCTAAGTTAAAGAAAGTTGGTAAAAAGGTAAACCTTTTAATAAGTGAGAGAGCTCATTTAATATTTGATATGCATAAAATGTTAGATATGGCTTCTGAGAAAGTGCAAAAGAAACACAAACTTGATGCTATGAGTACACATCGGGGTATTTGGCCAGTTTACAGTGACAAAACAGGAAGGATCGGTATACGTATGGTTGATTTAATAAACCCTACTGTTTTTAAAAAGAAATTTGATTTACTCTTTGAAATAGAAAAAAAGAAATTAGAGAGAGTATATGGCTATAAAGGTAAGCTAAATAAGCAAGAGATATTTAAGAAGTATGTTAATTATGGTAAGCAGTTAAAAAAATATGTCGTGGACACATCATATATATTAAATAAAGCGATTGATGAGAAAAAGAAGATATTATTTGAAGGCGCTCAAGGAGTTATGCTTGATTTAGATTTTGGCGTCTATCCCTATACTACATCTTCAAATACTACGGTTGGAGCCGTGGGTACCGGAGCAGGTGTTAGTCCTAGAAAACTTGATCGAGTCATTGGTGTTTGTAAAGCCTATTTATCACGAGTTGGTGGTGGAGTTTTGCCTACAGAGTTAACTGATAAAACAGGTGATAAAATTCGAGAAATAGGTGGTGAATATGGTACGACTACCGGTAGACCAAGAAGAGTTGGTTGGCTTGATTTAGTGCAACTTAAAATGGCAGTTAGAATAAATGGTTTAACTAGCTTAGCTATTACTAAGACTGATGTTTTAAATAATTTTCCAATTATTAAAGTATGTACTGGTTATAAGGTAGGTAATAAAGTAATAAAAGAAATGCCGGCTGATTTGAGTATTTACGAAAAAGCTAAACCAATCTATAAAACATTTAAAGGTTGGGGAGAGCTAGTTAAAGTTAAGATATATAAAAAGTTACCTATTAATTTAAGAAAATATTTAGAATATATTGAAAATGAAGTGCATGTACCAATTGAAATAGTATCAGTTGGTGCTGAAAGAAAGGCTACGATCATTAAATAAAAAAGTCCGCTCGAATGAACACACTTAATTCCTTATAATCTCACTCCAATAGAAGTTGTCGGCTTTATTTCGTTATGCCGACTAACTACTCTAAATTGGAAGTTGATCCTTTTTTTGTTTTGATGGACAAGGCAGATCAAATTTTTTTGATCTTCAGAGAGATTAGCACCCATTATTATAAATGATGTAGTACCATTTTTCATGGTAAAGGCATGGCCATTCGGGTTACAGAAGATACAGTGACCTCAAAGTCGTTAGTGCCTAAAAGTATACCATCAACTCTATGTTTATGAGTTGGATCACCATGAGCAATCCAAGCTCCACCATGTCTTGTTTCGGGATATCCCATTTAACTCCTCCTGCTATAGTAATCAAATAACTAAAATAACTAAACAATATATATCATTTTAATCATTATGTCGATTGGTCAAATATGTCTGAAATAATTCTAGAATTAAAAAATTTAGATGACAATGAAGTTAAAGAGCTTTTAGCTAAGTATAATATTGGTTTAACTCCTTCTGAAGCTAGGCAGATTGAAAATGAAATGTTAGGTAGACCAATGACTCTGACTGAAGCTACGGCTTGGAGTATTCAAGGTTCTGAGCATTGTTCATATAAATCATCACGTGAGCATTTAAAGAAATTACCTACTTCAGCTCCCAATGTTATTCAAGGACCAGAAGAAGATGCTGGGATTATTGAATTAGTTAGGCATAATGGTGAGAGGTGGGGTATTGTTATGGCTCATGAAAGTCATAATCACCCTTCTCAACTCGTACCTTACGAAGGTGCTGCTACTGGGATTGGTGGTATTGTCCGTGATGTTTGTTGTATGGGTGCTAAGGTTATAGCTTCAGCTGATCCTCTTCGTTTTGGTGAAATATCTTTAAATAAATCAAAATGGATAGCTAAGGGAGTAGTTAATGGTATAGGTGGCTATGGTAATCCCATTGGTGTACCAAATATAGCTGGTGATGTTTATTGGTCAAAAACATTTAATGATAACTGCTTAGTTAATGTAGCAGCTTTTGGCGTAATTAAAGAATCAGAAATAATACATTCTCGGGCTCCTAAAGAAGCAGGGGAATTAAATTATGATATTATTTTAATTGGTAAACCGACTGATAACTCTGGGTTTGGTGGAGCCTCTTTTGCTTCATTTGAACTTAATGAAGCTGAGAAAGAAAAGAATAAGGGAGCTGTTCAAGAGCCTAATGCTTTTTTAAAACGTCATTTATTTGAATCAACCTATGATTTATTTCGAATAATTAAGGAAAAGCATTTGCTTGATAAGGTAGGCTTTAAAGATATGGGTGGGGGTGGCGTATTATGTGGTTCTATTGAAATGGCTGATGCGGCTGGTTTTGGGGCAGAAGTTGATATTGATAAAATACATGTAGCTATGGATAATTTACCACCTCAAGTCATTTTAGCAGCAGAAACTCAGGAACGCTTTATTTGGGTATCACATCCTGATGTTACGCCATTAATCCTTAAACATTACAATGAGACTTGGGCTTTACCTAAAGTCTCTAAGGGAGCTAGAGCTGGAGTAATTGGTAAAATAACTAAAGGTGGTCAATACGTAGTAAAGTATAAAGGTGGAGAAAAAGTAATTAATGCTAAAGCTTGTGATATTACTAAGGGTTTGAAATATAATCGAGAATACCAAAAGCCTGAGCGTATTTTCAAGGAACCACCATTACCAGAGATTAATGATTTTAATGGGTTATTACTTAAAGTTTTAGCTCATGAAAATATTGCTTCACGTGATGTTATTTATGAAAGATATGATAAGACAGTTCAGGGTTTAACAATTATTGAGCCAGGACAAGCCGATGCGGGAGTCATGCAACCTTTGCTTGATGAAGATTTACCAGATGATCTTAAAAAAGTAGGTATGGCTGTCTCAGTTGATGCTAATCCTTTTTATTCAAGACTTGATCCTTATTTAGGGGCAGCTCTTGCGGTAGCTGAAGCTATGCGTAATGTGGCTGCTGTAGGAGCTATGCCTTGGGCTTTAACTGATTGTTTGTGTTACGGTAATCCAGAAAAAGAATCAGAGATGTGGCAATTTATTGAAGGTGTTAAAGGTATAGCTGAGGCATGTAATAATATACATTTAAAAGGTTATGAGAATAGTCCTACACCTATTATTTCAGGTAATGTTAGTTTTTATAACGAGTCAAAAAATGGTGCCGTTGATCCTTCCGCTATCATTGCCTGCTTAGGTAAAATACCTAATGTAGATAATGCTATTACTATGGAGTTTAAAGAAGTAAATTCAGATATTATATTAATAGGAGATAGGAAAGATGAACTAGGCGGTAGTGTTTTATATCAATTAGATAATGAGTTAGGAAAAAACGTACCTCAAATTGATTTTAAAAATGTTGAAAATGAAATATATGCAGTAACTGATATGATTGATAATAAATTAATATTATCATGTCATGATATTTCTGATGGAGGTATAGCTGTTACTCTTTCTGAAATGAGTTTTGGTGGGGATGGTCAGAATACAATTGGCGCTGAAATAGATTTAGCTAAGTTAGGCGATTTAGATAATTTAAAGAAATTATTTAGTGAAACTGGTGGTTTTGTCTTAGAGACTAAACAAACTGATAAAGTAAAAGATATTTGTAAGAAGTATAACTTAAAACAAATTATTATTGGTAAAACCATTAAAGATAAATTAATAATAGGTAATTTAATAGATTTAGATGTAAGTAAGATGAGTAAGGCTTGGTTAAATGGTTTAAGGGATAAGTTAAATAAATAAGTATGAGTAATTATGAAGATAGAGGTGTTTCCCCTCATAAGCCAGATGTAAAAAAAGCTATTTTAAGCTTAGATCAAGGATTATATCCTAAAGCTTTTTGTAAAGCCATTCCTGATGTTATTAATAATGATCAAGATTATTGTTTCTTACTTCATGCTGATGGCGCTGGTACTAAGTCTTCTTTAGCCTATATATATTTTAAAGAAAATAATGACGTTAATGTATTTCATGGTATGGCTCAAGCTTCCATGGTTATGAATTTAGATGAATTATTATACGTTGGTGCTTTAGGTCCTTTTGTCTTATCCAATACTATTGGTCGGAATTATAGATTAATAGATGGTGAAATTATTAAACAAGTAATTGAGGGATATCAGAAGCAAGCTGAATTATTAAAAGAATATGGTATTGAAATAGTAAATTGTGGCGGTGAAACGGCTGATTTGGGTGATTTAGTTAGAACTATAATAGTTGATTCAACAATTGCTGTTCGAATGAAACGTTCTGAGTTTATCGATGCTTCACTCGTTAAACCTGATCAAGTGATTGTTGGTTTAGCTTCTTTTGGACAAGCCGAATATGAAACTAAATATAATTCAGGAATTGGGACTAATGGTTTTACTTCAGCTCGACATGAAGTATTAAATATTGAGTATAGAGATAAATATCCGGAAAGTTTTGCGCCGGAAATATTTGACCTAGCTTACACTGGCAAATTTAAATTAAGTAATAAATTAGAAGGTACTCCTTTAACAGTTGGAGAAGCTTTACTTAGTCCCACTCGTACTTATGCTCCTATCATAAAAGAAGTATTAGGTGAGTATCGAGAGAGGATTTCTGCTATTTTCCATAACAGTGGCGGTGGGCAGACAAAATGTATTAATTTTGGAAATAAGATTAGATATATAAAAGATAATCTATTTGATACTCCACCTATTTTTAATTTAATACGTCAGAGTAATAATTTAAGTAATTATGAAATGTATCGGGTATATAATATGGGGAGTAGGATGGAAATAGTTTGTGATAAGCAAGTTGCTGATAAAATAATAGAGATTTCAAATAAGTTTAAAGTGGAAGCTCAAATAATTGGCCGGACTGAAAAAAATGATAAGACGGAATTAATTATTAAAGTAGGAGATGAAGAAATAAAATATGAGTAAAATAGCTATCATACAATTTCCAGGTACTAATTGTGAATATGAATCATTTAGAGCCATTCAAAAGGTTGGTATGGAACCAGAATTTTTTAGATGGAACAGAGCTCATGAAGAACTACGTCAATTTGCTGGTTATTTCATACCAGGTGGTTTTTCCTACGAAGACAGAGTAAGGTCTGGAGCTATTGCTGGACGCGATCCTTTAATGCAGGTTATTAAAGAAGAAGCTTGGAAAGGTAAACCAGTTATCGGTATCTGTAATGGTGCTCAAATATTAGTTGAATCAGGTATGATACCTGGACTCGAAAGTTATCATTTGGGCGCAAGCTTATCATGGAATGAAAAAGGTTATTTAAATATTTGGGTACGTATTAAAAATGATTCTGATAAAGTAACTGCTTTCAATAATTTTGCTAAAGATTATCATTTTGCTCTACCCATTGCTCATGGTGAGGGTCGGTGGGTTATTAGGAAAGAATTATTAAATGAATTAAAAAAAAATGGACAAACAGTTTTTAGATATTGTGACGAGGCAGGTAAAGTAATAGATAAGTATCCTGTTAATCCCAATGGTTCAGTATATAATCTAGCCGGAGTAACAAATAAAGAAGGAAATGTTTTAGCTTTAATGCCTCATCCTGAAAGAACCAAGGAAGGTCTTAAATTATTTGAATCAATGAAAAAGTATATTGAAGAGAAAAAAGAGTTTGAGGTGAGTGAAATAAAAAGTTATAACCATAAAAATAATAAGCCTGAGGAATACAAAAAGAAAAAGAATTCTTTAGAATTCTTAATTGATCTCATAATTACTGACAATGAAGCAGAAACACTTCAAATTGCTTTAGATCAACTTGGTTTTGAGGTTAAATCATTAAAAAGATATACTCATTGGGAAGTTGAAATTAAGACAAATAGTGAAGAATTAAATGATAAATTAATTAAATCAGGTGAATTATTAAATAATAATAAAGAAATATCATATATTAATGATAAGTCTAAATTAAAGAGTAAGACATATAAGGTATTAATTAGATACAATGATGATTTTACAGGACAAGGTATTCTTGATACTTTAAATAATAGGTTAGAAATTAAAGAAGTAACTAAAGTTAAAAAAGGTGTTCTTTGGGAGTTTGATTGCGATAAGCAAGAATTTAATAAAATATTAAAAAGCCATATACTATTTAATCCTTTAGCTCAAACGGCTTTAATTTATGAAAATTAAGAAAAAAGTAAACTGTCCATTTTTCCAGAAAATATTAGATGGTGATAAGAATTTTGAACTTAGGCTGGCTGATTGGCAATGCCAAATAGGTGATATTTTAGTCTTAAAAGAATATGATGCTATTAAGAAAAAATATACGGGGCGGGAATTAGAAAAAGAAATTACTTATTTACTTAAAACTAAAGATCTTAAGTTTTGGACGGAAGCAGAAATTAAAAAGTATGGTTATCAAATAATAGGTTTTAAGAATGAATAAAGATAGAAAAAAAGAAAGGTTAAATGTTGTTGATGAGAATGATGATATAATTGGCGAAGAGAGTAGATACAATATTCATAAGCAAGGCTTACTACACCGAGAGGTAGGTATTTGGCTTTTTACTAGTAAAGGTGAAGTAATTTTTCAAAAGAGAGGCAATGATCAGGAGACATTTTCTGGTTTACTAGCTACAACGGTAGGGGGACATGTTGCTTTAAATGAAGAATATGATAGGGCCGCCTTAAGAGAAATTGAAGAAGAAACTGGATTTAAACCAGAACAGAAAAAATTAATATTTATTTTAAAGAGAAGAGGTAAATATTTTGATGAATCTACGGGCAGAATAAATAATAGATTTTCTCAAATGTATATTTAGGAGTTTAATGAAGGTCTTGATAAGTTAGTACCCTTAGAAGGTCAAGATTTTGAAGCTTGGCCTATTGATAGAGTAATAAATATGTCTGCAGAAGATAAATTAAAAGTAACACCTGGAATTGTCGACGAAGTAGAAAAAAAAGGTTATTTTGATAATTTAAAAAATAT
>CAZSGB010000006.1:0-15973 GCA_964606355.1 uncultured Gammaproteobacteria bacterium
CTGGTCTTAGGGGAGATGGTGGTTTAATAGAAATAATCAGTGGTCTAAATGAAGGCGAAGAAATAATAACTTACATTAAAAATGGTGACTAAACAGTTAATTACAATTAAAGATTTAAGTAAAGAATATACTAATGAAGAAGTAGTAACTAAAGTTCTCTTTAATTTTAATTTAGAGATTAAAGCTGGTGAATTCTTAGCTATCATGGGTCCTTCAGGTTCCGGTAAATCTACTTTAATGCATATTTTGGGCTTTTTGGATCGGCCCAGTTCTGGTCAATACCTTTACAAAGAACAAGATATTAATGAATTTGATGATGATAAATTAGCTCAAATTAGGAATCAAGAGATAGGCTTTGTTTTTCAATCTTTCTTTTTATTAGGTAAAACTTCTGTTTTAGAGAATGTTAAATTACCCTTAGTTTACAGTGGGGAAAAAGTAGATGATGAAAAAGCTAAACAAGCTTTAAAAGATGTAGGTTTAGAACATCGAATGCAATATTATTCTAATCAATTATCTGGTGGTGAAAAACAACGAGTAGCTATTGCTCGAGCTTTAGTTAATGATCCAGATATTATTTACGCTGATGAACCAACTGGTAATCTTGATTCTGTTTCGGGTAATCAAGTTATGAAGATATTACAGGATTTAAATAAAAAAGGTAAGACTGTCATCTTAGTTACTCATGAACAAGATACTGCCGAACATGCTGAGAGAATAATTAAACTGATTGATGGAAAATTAGTTAGTGATGAACAAGTATTAAATAAAAGGCAAGCTAAAGATGGTTATTTAAATAAATAGTTATGAATTTTAGAAGTATCATCTCTCTCTCCTTAATTGGTTTAAAGACAAATAAATCAAGATCTGCCCTAACTATGTTAGGGATTATTATTGGTATTGCTGCTGTAATTATCATTATGTCTGTTGGTGCTGGTGCTCAAAGTTTAATTTTAAATCAAGTAGAAAAGGTAGGTTCTAATTTAATTGGAGTCTTACCGGGAGCTTCTGAAGATGATGGTCCACCAGCTTCAGCTATGGGTGTAACCGTTACTACTTTAACTTACGAAGATGGTTTAGTTATTCAAGATCAAATTCCTGAAATAATTGCTTTAACTTCATATACTCGTGGTATTGATACTGTTTCTTGGCAAAATCAACAACTTGATACTACTTTTATGGGTACTACGGCTAGTTATTTAAATGTTGAATCAGCTGAAGTGGCAAAGGGACACTTCTTTTTATCAACTGATGAGAAAGGTATAGCTAGAGTAGCTGTTCTTGGTTCGGGGGTAGCTCTTGATTTATTTGGTGAGATTGATCCAATTGGACAGAAAATTAAGATAAAGAGAGAAAGCTTTGAAGTGGTTGGCGTTTTAAAAGAAAGAGGTACGGTAGCTTTTGAAAATGTTGATGATCAATTATTCATACCTTTAAATACCGCTCAGAAACTATTACTTGGTATTCATCATGTCAATATGATGAGAGCTAAAGTGGATAATAGTGAAAGTATTGAACAAGTTATTTTAGAAGTTAAGCAAATACTACGTGATAGGCATAATATTAAGAATGAAGGTGAAGATGATTTTAGTGTTAGAAATCAAGTTGAAGCACTCGACATGTTAACTACCATAACTGATGCTTTAAAGTTCTTTTTAGCTGCTATGGCAGCTATCTCTTTACTAGTTGGGGGCGTAGGTATTATGAATATTATGTATGTAGTAGTCACAGAAAGAACCCAAGAAATAGGTTTACGTAAAGCTGTTGGTGCTACTTATCATAATTTATTAAGTCAATTCTTAATCGAAGCTATTATCATTACTATGGTTGGTGGTATTATTGGAATAATAATAGGTTCTGTTATTTCTATGTTAGTTGCTTTTATAGCTATTTATTTAGGCTATGCCTGGAGTTTCATAGTCTCACCTGGTTCTATAATTGTTAGCGTAGTTGTGGCTACTTTAGTTGGTGTTGTTTTTGGTTTTTTCCCAGCTAAACGAGCTGCCAAGCTTGATCCTATAACTGCTCTTAGATATGAATAATATACTTAGTATAATTAAAATAGCTTTTACGGCTTTAAGGGTTAACAAATTAAGAAGTTTTTTAACTATTCTGGGTATTGTTATTGGTATTATGTCTGTTATTTTAGTTTTTAGCGCTGGCGAAGGTTTAAAGGGTTTACTTCTTAGTCAAATGGAATCATATGGCACTGACTTTGTAGAAGTAGAGATTAAAACGCCTTCTACTTCTAAAACTTCAGCAGAAAATGCTACTAGTATGGTGATGGGCGTAAATGTTACTACCTTAACTCTTGATGATGCTGATGCTATTTTAAGTCATCCAAATATTAAAGATGCTTATTCTGGGATAATGGGTCAAGCTATTATGACTCGGGATGAGAAATCAGATATTGTGCAGATTTGGGGAGCTTCTTCTTCTTTTATCGACATTGATTCTTCTGAAATTGAAGAAGGTAGATTCTACACTGACGAAGAGGATAGATCATTAGCTCGAATCGTTGTTTTGGGTAGTGAGGCTAAAAAGAATTTTTTTGGTGACAAAGAAGCTGTAGGTAAGAATGTTAAGATAGGAAAGCATAGTTTTAAAGTGGTTGGTGTTTTAAAAGAAAAAGGTACTGTTATGTTTATGAATATGGATGAATGGATATACTTGCCAATTAGACCCTTACAGAAATTAGTTATGGGTATTGATCATGTTATGTTTGTTATGGCTAAAATTGATAATATGGATATTTCTGAACAGACAGCTCAGGAATTAACCTTACTGATGCGAGACAGACATGAAATTACTGATCCAGAAAAAGATGATTTTGCTGTTACTACCATGACTGAAATGATGGGTATTTGGGATACGATTATGGGCGGGGTGACTTTACTACTAATGGCAATTGTAGCTGTTTCATTAATTGTTGGGGGAGTAGGTATTATGAATATTATGTTTGTTTCTGTTACTGAACGTATTAATGAAATAGGGCTGCGTAAAGCTGTAGGGGCTAATTCTTCTAAAATACTAACTCAGTTTTTAATTGAAGCAATGACCTTAACTTTTAGTGGGGGAGTTGTTGGTATTATTTTGGGTTTACTTATATCATTTTTAACTTCAGTTGGGGCAAAGTCTCAAGGTTTTGATTGGCCTTTTGTGGTGCAACCTTTTTCTGTATTAATTGCCGTTGGGGTTTCAGTCTTAATTGGTCTTGTCTTTGGTTTAATTCCTGCTAAAAAAGCAGCAAATATGGATCCAATTGAAGCTTTAAGACATCAACAATAGTTAAAATATATATAAAGGGCTTGACGTTCTTTTTTTTATTATGCTATACTAATTTAGCACTCTCAAACGTCGAGTGCTAATAAATAAAAAGCTATATGGATAGTAGAAAAAGTGCTTTACTTAGCCAAATCATTAAACAACATATTAAAACAGCTGAACCTATTGGTTCTAAGTTTTTAGTTGAAAATGGTAAATTTAATGTATCACCGGCTACTCTTCGTAATGATATGGTAGCTTTGGAAAAAGATGGCTATATCTTTCAACCCCATACTTCAGCTGGTCGTGTACCAACAGAAAAAGGTTATCAATATTATTTAGATAATTTCTTAAAAACTACTGATCTACCTGAGAAAGAGATAAATATATTAAATGAAGCAGTTAAGAAGTATTGTGATCAATCAGTTGATCTTCAGGTTAAAGCAATAGCTCGAAGGTTAGCTGATTTATCATGTAATACCATTTTAATAGGTTTTAACCCTGATAATGTCTATTACACGGGTATTGCTAATTTATTAAGTAAACCTGAATTTCATGAAGCAGAGTGTATCTATGATATGGGACTAGTAATTGATCATTTAGATAAAGTTATGAATCAAATATTTAATGAAATAGATGACGTAGTAGTAAAGATAGGTAAAGATAATCCTTTTGATGATAAATGTAGTGTTATCCTGACTAAGTGGTCAAGAGGAATATTTGGAATTTTAGGTCCAATGAGAATGGATTATAATCATAACTTAAGTTTAATAAATTATATTAAAAATAATGTCTAAAAATCTTATTAAAATTAAAGAATTAGAAGAAAAATGTGCTGAGTATTTAAATGGTTGGCAGAGAGCTCAAGCAGATTATCATAATTTAAAAAAAGAAACTGAAAAAAAGATGTCCGAACTACGAGAATACGTTCAAGCGGATATGCTTTTAGAACTTATTTCTGTCTTTGATCACTTTAAGTTAGCTTTAAAGCATATTCCGGATGAATTTAAAAAAGAAGAATGGTTACAAGGCTTTTTACATATTAAGAATGATTTTAAAGAGTTTTTAAAGAAATATGAGATAAGTGAAATTGAAACTGTTAATACTGAATTTAATCCTGAATTTCATGAAGCTATCTCACAAGAACCAAGTGAGCAAGAAGAAAATATAATAATTAAAGAATTAAAACCTGGTTATACTATGAACGGCAAAGTAATTAAACCTGCTCAAGTCATAGTTAGTCAGGGAAAGGAATAAATATATGGCCATAATAAAATGGACACCATTTCTAGAACCTTTTAATGACATGGATTTTCCAAGTCTTAAACCGATGACTGGTTTTATACCTTCAATAGATATTTATCAAGATAAAGATAATGTAATTATTGAAGCTCCTCTAGCTGGGGTTGATCCAGAAAAAGTAAAGGTAGTCATTGAAAATGATGTTTTAATCATTGAAGGTGACAGTCATAAGCAAAGTGAAGTTGATGAAGAAAACTATTATCGTAAAGAAGTACGTTACGGTTCATTCCATCGAGCTGTAGCTTTACCTACATCTGTTATTGGTGACAAAGCTAAGGCAGAGTATGAAGATGGTATATTAAAAATTACTGTACCTAGGGTAGAAAAGGTTAAGCCTAAATCAGTTAAGATTGAAGTTAAAAAGAAAAAGGAATAATATATGGACCAAAAGGGACAATTTAGTTTGAAATTAGTTCAGAAATGTCCAGTTTGTAATAATGATTACTCAACTGGTAAGATTCAAATTCTTGAAGAAGAAGGTAATTCATTTTTAGCTTACTTAACCTGTAGTCAGTGTAATTCAAGTATTTTAATCAGAGTCATGACTATGCCTCATGGTTTAGTAGGTAACGCAATTCTTACTGATTTAAGTTCCGATGAAGTAATATATTTTAAAGAAGTAACAGATATTTCATCTAATGATGTTTTAGAAATTTATGATTACTTTTTAAGACAAAACGATTTTATTGAAAAAATAAAATAAAAAAAGGGGATCTGGATCAGTCCCCAGCCAAACTTTCGGTAATGGAGATATTCATTATCATTGCTGAATAATAGGCTGTCCAGTAACCGTCTTTCTTTACGAAACTAACGACAACATAAGTCATTATTACTCCTCCTTGTTTGGTTTAATTTAAACAATAATAATATAAACTAACATATAATAAATAATAAGTTAATAAAACATATGCCAAAAATATTAGGAATCGATTTAGGTACTACTAATAGTGCCATGGCTGTTATGGAAGGCGGACAGCCAAAAATTTTAGAGAATAAAGAAGGAAATAGAACTACACCTTCCATGATTGCTATTTCTAAAAATGGAGAAAGACTAGTTGGACAACTAGCTAAACGCCAAGCTGTGACTAACCCAGCTAATACCTTGTTTAGTATTAAACGCTTAATAGGTAGACACTATAACTCTGACGAAATACAAAAAGACATTAAGACTATGCCATTTAAAATTATTCAGGCTGGACAAGGGGTTAAAGTTAAAATGGGTGATAAAGATCATACACCACAAGAAATATCAGCTTTGATTTTACAGAAATTAAAAGCTGATGCTGAAGAAAAGTTAGGTGAAAAGATTGAAGAAGCTATCATAACTGTGCCAGCATATTTTGATGATTCACAAAGACAAGCTACTAAAGATGCTGGTGAAATTGCTGGTTTTAAAGTTAGGCGTATTATTAATGAACCAACAGCGGCCGCTTTAGCTTATGGTTTTGATAAAAAGAAAGATCAACAAATTGCTGTTTATGACTTAGGTGGTGGTACCTTTGATATTTCCATACTTGATGTTTCGGCCGATACTGTTGAAGTAAAATCAACTAACGGTGATACTCATTTAGGTGGTGATGATTTTGATCAAAAGATAATTAATTGGATTATTGAAGAATTTAAGAAAGATCAAGGTATTGATTTAACTACTGATATTATGGCTTTGCAAAGAGTAAAAGAATCTGCGGAGAAAGCTAAAATTGAGTTATCTACTTCCACGGAAACTGAAATAAATCAACCCTTCATTACTACGGATAGTTCTGGACCTAAGCACTTAGTTATGAAGTTAACTAGAGCTAAGTTAGAAGATTTGGTTGGTGATTTAGTTAAAGCTACTTTTAAATCAGTTGATCAAGCTATTAAAGATTCAGGTTTTAAGAAAGAAGCCATTGATGAAATAATTATGGTTGGTGGTATGACTAGAATGCCCTATGTTCAAAAGAAAGTAGAAGAATACTTTAGTAAGAAACTTAATGTTACCGTTAATCCCGATGAAGTAGTTGCTCTAGGGGCTGCTGTGCAAGCCGGTGTTTTGCAAGGTGACGTTAAAGACGTTTTACTTTTGGATGTTACACCTCTTACTCTTGGTATTGAAACTTTAGGTGGCGTTAGTACTCCATTAATTGAAAAGAATACAACTATTCCTACTTCTAAGTCTCAGATTTTCTCCACAGCTGCTGATAGTCAAACTTCCGTAGAAATTCATGTCTTACAAGGTGAGCGGGAAATGGTGGAAGGTAACAAAACTCTAGGAAGATTCATATTATCTGGTATTCCACCTGCTCCAAGGGGCGTACCTCAAGTCGAAGTAACTTTTGATATTGATGCTAATGGTATTTTAAACGTTAAGGCTCAAGATAAAGCAACAGGAGCTGTTCAATCTATAACTATAACTGCTTCTTCTGGTTTGTCCAAAGATGAAGTTGAAAAAATGAAGAAAGAAGCAGAATTACATGCCGATGAAGACAAAAAGAAGAAAGAATTGATTGAAGTTAAGAATAATGCTGATTCTGTCATCTATCAAACTGAAAAACTCTTAAAGGATAATGGTGATAAAGTACCAGAAGATGTTAAAAAAGAAGTTACTGATAAAATGGAAGAACTTAAAAAAGTAAAAGACGGTGAAGATGTTGAAGCTATTAGAAAAGCTTTAGAAGAGGCAAATCAAACTATCCAGAAAATAGGTCAAGCTATGTATAAGGAACAACAACAAGAAACTCCTCCAGCCAGTGCTGAAAGTACTGAAACTAAAGAAGAAGGTCCAGTTGAAGGTGAATATGAAGAAGTAAAAGAAGAACCCAAAGAAGAAGCTAAATAATTAAAATAAAACAATATGAAAATCTATATCGGCTCAGACCATGCTGGTTATGAGTTAAAGCACTATTTAATGGATAATTTTAAAGATGCAGAATTTCATGATATTGGCTTTATTGAATTTAATAAAGATGATGATTATCCTAAAATTGCGCATGATTTAAGTAATAGAGTATTAAGTGAAAAAGGTCTTGGTATCTTAATTTGTGGTACTGGCCTTGGGATGTGTATGGGTGCAAATAGACATAAAGGTATTAGAGCAGCTAATTGTTTAACGCCTGAAATGGCAGAGCTGACCAGAAAGCATAATAATGCTAATATACTTTGTTTAAGTGCTAGATTAATTAAAAAGGAAGATACTCTAGAAATATTAAAAACCTTCTTAGAGACTGAATTTGAAGGTAGTCGACACGAGAAAAGAGTTGAGATGTTAGATAATTAAATGAAATTAGATAAGATAAAACAAATTGTTAAAGATAAATACCATAATCTTGCTTCAGGTGAAGCTAGTTGTAATTGTAGTTGTCAGAGTAAAAAAATATCAGAGAGTATTGGATATACCAAGGATGAATTAGCCAATGTTGGTAAGGCTAATATGGGTTTAGGTTGTGGTAATCCAGTAGCAATTAGTAATATTTCAGAAGGTGAGACAGTAGTTGATCTTGGTAGTGGTGGTGGTATTGATTGTATTTTAGCTGCTCAAAAAGTAGGACCTCAAGGTAAAGTGATTGGTATAGATTTTACTCAAGCCATGATTGATATTGCTTTGAGTAATGTGAAAAAGACTAATCATATTAATATTAAATTTAAACTTGCTGATATTGAGAATTTGCCCTTAGAAGATGAATCAGTTGATAAGATAATAAGTAATTGTGTAATTAATTTAGCTCCAGATAAAAGAGCTGTCTTTCAAGAAGCTAGGCGTGTCTTAAAAGATACGGGTAAAATGTATATTTCAGATATTGTCTTGCTTGAAGAATTAAGTAAAGAGCAAAAGAGTAATAAAGAACTAATATCTAGTTGTGTAGCCGGTGCTTTGCTTAAAGAAGATTATATTAACTTAATTAAAGAGTCAGGTTTTAAAGTAAATATATTAAATGAGAATAAGGCTATAAGTAAAGAACAATATAATGGGATTAATTTAGAAAGTATGGCTTTAGAAATAATGAAGAATTAGATGAGTAAAGATTACTATAAAATCATCGGTGTTGATAAAAAAGCAACACCAGATGAAATAAAAAAAGCTTTTCGCAAAAAAGCTCATGAACACCACCCTGATAAAGGTAATGGTAATGCTGATAAGTTTAAAGAATTAAATGAAGCCTATCAAATTCTTGGAAATGCTGAAAAAAGAAAACAGTATGATCAATTTGGCACGACTTTTAATGGGGCAGGTGGTGGTGCTCAAGGTGGAGTAAATTGGAATGATTTTGCGGGAGGCTTTAATACTGGAGGTACGCGCGTAGACATTGATGATCTAGGTGATATTTTTGGTGATTTTTTTGGGGGTGGACGTAGTAGATCGCGAAGTCAAAGAACTAGTCGAGGTTCGGATATTGAAGCAAGATTCACTATTTCTTTTGAAGAAGCTGTTTTTGGTGCAGAAAAAGTAATTGAATTATCTAAATATGTAATTTGTAGTAGATGCCAAGGTAATGGTGCCGAACTAGGAGCTTCAATAAATACCTGTACTAAATGCCAAGGTACTGGACAAATACAAACTACTCAACAAACCTTTTTCGGCGCTTTTAGATCTATAGCAACGTGCCCTGATTGTGAGGGACAGGGTAAAACAGCTAGTCAGAAATGTACTAAATGCTATGGTCAAGGTAGGCATAAGGAAAATGAAAGGATTAAAATAAAGATACCTAAAGGTATTGATAATAATGAAACTATTAAATTATCTGGTAAAGGTGAGGCAGGGGAAAAGGGAAGTTATTCTGGAGATCTATATATTCATATTCAAGTAATACCTTCTAAGGAATTTAAAAGAGAAGGATATAATATATATTCTAACAACTTAATTCCTTTTAGCTTAGCTACACTTGGTGGTAAAACTAAAGTAAAAACTTTACATGGTGAGATTAGCTTAAAAATACCAACTGGTACTTCGTCTGGTAAAGAGTTTGTTTTAAAAAGTAAAGGTGTGCCTAAACTTCGTGGTAGAGGTACTGGTGATCATTATGTTAAAGTAAAGGTAGCGGTACCAAAGACTTTAAATAGAGAACAAAAGAAGTTATTGAATCAATTAGAAAGAGAAGGCTTATAATTTATTTTATAAACTATACTATCTTCTGTTTCAATCATTAACTCAAAATAATTAGAATTATTTTTTAAGAAATCACTTAAATCTAAGTAATACTTATTATTCTTAGGAAGCCAAATATATTCAGTGTTGAAATTATTTACTATACTTTCAGCTATAGCTTTAGCTGTTTTTTTGTTTTCGGGACATTCATTTATTTTAATATTTTCTGCACAAATATTTAATGATATATTTTCCCAAAGATAATACAATTCTTTATTATATTTAAATAAGAAAACAGGGTCCAAACCAATAATATAATAATTATGATGATTAAAAAAGAATAATCTGGTAAAAGAATCCCAGGCAACATTAAAAATTATGGAATTTTTAGGGGTATTATTCTTTAACCAAAGGGCAGTTTCTTTGAAGGTATCAATTGACTGCGCTTGATTATAACTAGTAGATATTTGTTTAATCGGTGAATAGATTAAGGAAATAATGGTTAAAGCAATTAAAATTTTAAATGGTAATTTATTTAATTTAATGAAGATGACTTCTGATAATGATATAAATTCAGATTTAGCCTCAAATAAATTATACGAATAAGCGGTAAATAATATTATGATCGGTGCTAAATATTCAATAAACCTATAAAATATTAAAGTTAAGATTAGAAAGATTATGGATAATAAAAAAAGAAAATAATAATTTTTCTTTTTTTCTAAATCAATGTCTGTTTTAAGAAGTAAATTAATTAAGCAGATTAGGAATGAAAAGAAAAGTAAGAGAACTAATGGTAAAGATGTAATTATAAATGAAATTAAATTGTAATTATTAAGTTCCGCCGGAGTTAATTTAATGTTTTCAGTTAGTGATAATAAACCAGAACTATAATTAGTAAATATAATATTAAGAAAATTAAATAGTTGAGGATGAATAATTAGACCTAATATTATGCCTATTAAAACAATAATAAAAATTAACCAATCAAATTTTTTAAGTATTAATAATTTTATTAATAAATAAGAGAATAAAATAATTAAAATTATTAGGATAGAGCCATAAGAAGATAGGATGAAAATAATTGGCCAAAACAAAAGGAACCATTTCTTTTCTTTCATTAATAAATAAATACCGATTAAAGAAAGAGAGATGGTAAATAATAGGGGGCGACCTAGTTGTAATCTAAAAATAAATAGATTTGAAGAAAATATTAAAATAAAAAGCCAGAGTTCTGGCTTTTTAATATCCATTTTATTTAAGATAAAATAAAATAAAGTAAAAAATAAAGCACTGAATAAACTAATAAATATTTTTAAACTGTAAGGAAAAGCAAAATATGTAAAGGGGTGTAAGATTAAATGGAATAAATAGCGTTGATCAGAGAAATTAGTATTAAAATCAGTATAATATAACCAAGGGAAATTACTTGAAATATTTTCTTCAAACATAATTTGCACAAATTTATAATGAAAAAAAGCATCAACCCCAAATACCTTATTAGAAAATAATTGAAGACTAAAGGTAAATATAAATAAAATAACAAATAAATATATTAATTTTTTCTTCATATTATGTATTTTATCACGTTTTTAAATAAAAAAAAGTGGGTGAAGCTAAATAAATTAGCTCACCCACATGAGGTTTAGATAATCAGGGAATCTGTGGTACGAGTTTAATTCGTACCATATAATTCCCGGAGTTATCATGTATCCAACCCTCCTTAATTCTTCCATGGCTGTCTTTGCAATCATCATTGACACCCATGAAAAGAAGTAAAGGTTGATTGGTATGATTGGTGAACGGAGTTCCATCCACCCTTATTAAGGTCCATGACGGGTCAGTAACGAACCTGGCATAAACTGCTCCCAGCTTTTTTTGTTGGAGGGAAACCCGGTTGTTGGTATATGGCCAGGAACCTAAAGAGGTTCTATTCTCATTGTTCCAAGAAGCCAAATATCCTTCGGGTCCAGTATCACGGTTTGCCGGATCACAGCTTGAGCCAGATGGCCCAATGTTGACGTTACCATATGGGGTAATCATATATGTTTCGCCAGGCTGTACTAGGATCGTGGTATTACCGTTTATGACGTCGCCAGGAAGTCTCACCATGTAAGCATCATTGTCTCCACTCACATCCAGTTCTACTTCTGGAATGGGGAAGGGAATTAGTGGTAGAGAAGTTACAGTTTTTACAGCTGTAATTATTGTTACTGGAGTAACAGGTTCAGGCTCAACCTTTTTCTGTGGCTGATTCAAAGCCAGATTCTCGTATTGTGACTTCAAATCTATATCCTTGATTGAAACCCAACCTATTGTTTCTCTGTCAGACAAACGAACCTTGACATAGGCTTCACCGATATTATCCGACTGAGTCTCGTTAACAACAACTGTTACTTCTGTATCTTTCAGTAGCATTTGTTTTGCTTTACCGCAGGGTTCACCATTATTGAAAAGATAAAGGCCAGTACTGTCTGAAGAAACGACTTGTTGTGATATCCGATCCTTCATCTCTCTTCTTATTTGGTTCAACCTGATTTCCTCCCGGATTTTGCTGTGCGTTAGCTGATTTTTCGAATAATACCACCCCAGGTAGGTATTGGACCAATCACGGTAACCTTTCCAGCCATAGTTGAGTAGTCCAGTTGGTGACATCAAACCAATCATAATACCAAGGCAGGCCATGAAGGCAGCTAGACGAGCTGAGTTTCTCCAGGAATCTTTCGGTTTTTTAATCACAGCGTAAGCAAACATCAGAAGCAGTGCTGTAATAATGAACATTACCAAGAAAGTTCCAGGAGTCTGATTTTTGAGGAGTAACCACGCCATCAGCATAAAGATGATGATATTGGCTTGGTAACAGATCATTCTTCCAGTAGTATAAAGAGCGCTACCTTTTGAATTGTCCTCTGAATCAGGATTACCCATCTTTTTTAAGCCCGATCCAATTATTTTGTAAGGTACAAAAATCATGACTGTGCCCACAATAGTCAGGAAGAACCCTTTTCCCATAAAGTCCATGTAGATCATGAACATTGCTGTTACTACGTAGATAACAGAGAACGCGATGAAATAGTACCGATGTATTGAGTTGGTATATTCATCGAGCTTTCGCATCATCCCGTTGATAACAGTAAAGCTTAGATCACTAAGTTCAGCATTGTCAGTTACGCTGAGTTTGAACTTGTTGACCAGGTACTGTAGTTTTTGGTTGAGTTTTGTAGTTCCGGCCATACTCAGTTCAGCACTTCCTTTGAGAATATTGCCGATAGTATTTTTCAGATCTGCTATGGCTTTAGTTATCCATTCAGGCTGTAGCCCGAAGATTAGAAGAGCTATGCTGATTGAAGGCCAGGGTGTTTTGAACCACTCGGAAAAACCTGAAGAGACTTCACTCAGTTCCTTCCTTAATTCTCCGAATTCCTTGATTATTTCTTTGACATCAGAGAGACGTGTTTTTTCAGTCCCTTCTGTTTTATCATTAATTTCTTCTACCATCGTTATTATCTCCTTACTTTACGTTGTATTTTTTTTGACCACTTTAAGAAATCACCTGTCAGACATTTTTTTGGATTCGTATTCATGTTGCTGAAAGCAGTTCTATGTTTTTGCTCCAATCCCTTAATAGCAGAATGAATTATCCGCAAAAACATATCACTATTGATTTCAGGCTGAGCCATCATCCCCAAATAGGCCTCAAGCCTTGCTTCGTCGTTAGGCAATTCAATGAAGTGCCTGATGGCTTGTTCGGCTTTTTCATAGCTTTTATTGGCCATATCTTTAACCATATCGATAAACGGGATAGCTAACCATTGAGTGGCTTCTGCTTCCTGTTGTGGTATAGAGATATGGTGAGCAGCTATTTGGAGACTTCCGGTGGCTCGTTTAATTATCTTATGAATCAAACCTTCTATATTTTTGTCTTTCTCTTCATCAAGACCTTTTTGAAACAGGAACTTGAGGAAGTTAGACCAGATTAATAGCGGTGAAGTTGGATTATCAAGAATCAAATCAATATTCACTAGGTACTGATCATAGAAAGTTAAACGTGTCTCGTCTGTGTCAAGTTCAACAAAACTTTTGACCAAACGTTTAGCTTCTTCAGCTGAAGAACCATGCATCCCTACCACTTTCTCCATGAAGAAGAAAGCTAAAAGATACTTAACCCAGGAAACCATCTTTTTTTTGACAATATTTGACGAATTGTCAGTTTTAGGAAAGTTTCGAGGGTATCTGGTTTTAATCCATTTTTTCAGATCCTTGATCATCCGGGTACGGCTGTACTTCAGATACAGGTAATCAATGAACTGCCAGAAGACCTTCGCTGATTTTCCAGGTTTCATCTTGAATTCTTGATCGGTCTCAAAGAGAATGGTCGAGAATTTTTCCAAGATGGATCTGTTTTTCTGATTAAATGGATTATAGACCCGATTGCTTTCAGCAACATCAGCCAGTAGTGAAAAGAAGATCGCATTATCTTCATATGATTTGACATTGATTGCAGCATCTTTACCACCACCACCAGCTTTTCGGCGTCCAGACCAGACTATGTCTGATATTTTTTCACTGAAAACATGATTTAACATGTCCTCAATTCGATCAATTATTTTGGTCATCACCTTCTTCCTCCAAATTAAGATATTTAAGCTTTTGGTCAGCAGTTAAGTCCAAGAGACCAAGAAGCAAGTAACGAGACCTCATTCCATCGAGTGGAGCCAGAGTAAACGTTACCTCTTGCATTTGCTTTGGGGTAAGTCCTCGGTACCAATCTTTTAATTTATTTAACTTTTCAGCTTGATTATTATCAGCCTGACTTTGTTTAATCATTTGTTCGATAAGAATACCGAATTTTTGATCAGCTCTAGCTGGTAGATCGTTTCGAAAGTGAGGGAATAAGCCTAATTCCTGAGCCTTAGCTGTAATAGCCTTAGGGTCAAGAACGGCAAGATCCTTCAACTTTTTAAGCAGATCATTTTTTTCAAGTTGAGATGCTTTCATGACGAAAAACATCCTTTGGAATGGAGTCAATCCTTTCAACCAATTACGAATTTTTTGCTCAGGTTCATTATGCTCAGAACTTAGGTTGTAGGGTAATATTTCTATTACCTTTTGAACCTTACGTTCATCATTATCGTTGTATACTGGAACCCAGAATTTTTCGCAATTGAATCTATTTCCTGTATTTCTTTTTCTTTGTACCATTTTAACCTCTCTTTATTTGCATTCAAGGTCGAATCTAGCATCCGTACCATGTAAATAAACAGTCCGGATTGAATCGCAGGAATTTTTAGGCAGGATTCGGAGGGAATAGGTAAAGTCTGAAACCAGTTCTGTTTCACCAACCTGAATGATATCAGCAGGGAACATGAAGTAATGTTCCCGCATGAGTTTCAGGGGTCGGTTGGTGGTGATAATAAGTTCAGCCAGTTTACCAGGTTTGATTTCCTTCTGGAGGCAACTTGCTGTGTAAGTATCTGGTTCGGTTAAATTGATGATAAATACCATCAAACTAATAACCATCAGAGTTATCACAGAAATGGCTAACTTGTGAATCAGTCTTTTACGCTGGTAAGTTGACCGCTGTTTTTTGACAACCTCGATCTCACCTGATTTTTTTTCAGAATTAGTTAAACCAGGTACTCTGTATTTCAGCTTGATCTTACCGGGTGATGTTGAACTAATTGAAATATATGCCAAATTATCACTGAGGATATTCCAGTTTTCAATTTTAGCTTCATCTTTAATTACTTCAATATCGAATTGACCTTCATCCAACAGATTGGTTCCACGAACAGTTACAACTTGACGGAAGCCAAGTGGAATATTCTTGGGCCATTCAGTGATTTCAGGTGTTGGTGGATTTATTACATTAACTGTAACTGTATGCTCATTTCCTTCATTATCGATGACAGTAAAGGAAATAGTACCAGTTTCAGGAGCATTAACGATGATCGTATAAATTGGATCAACGTATGCCTGGGTTGTGATGTGGACAGACGAGCTAGTAGCTGTAACTTCAGCTATCATGTCCAGGTTTTTGCCATAAAGATTAACTTTACGGTTATTACCACAGACAATACTCGGTGTTATCGGGTTTATTTTTACTCTTCTCATTTTTCATTCCTTTCGTTTTTTTCTTTTCTTTATGTTTGCTCTGTCTGGCCACAAAAGGACCAGGCAATTCTAACGAACTGGCATATTAAATCACCAGTTATTTGTCAAAATTCATATGTTTCCTAAGGATTAGGAAACATATGAATGTAGCATATTTTAGTGTTTTTGTCAATAATTTGTGGTAATGTCTACATACATATGGCGGTTTTCCAAGATAATAGTTATCATGGA
>CAZSGB010000007.1:0-15926 GCA_964606355.1 uncultured Gammaproteobacteria bacterium
AATTCCCGTATTATTATCTTTGCCCCGATCACATTATGTATTATACCTTCTACGGCACATTACCCACATATCATTGACAAATTTAATATAATATGCTATACTACTCTATTATGTACATTGAATACCCCCATAGACTCTAACTTTGTTAGGGCTAAAACGTATAATATATTTGTGCTTTTTAGCCCTAACAAATAAGGAGAAAAAAAATGAAACAAAATATTTTCGGAACTAAAAACAGATGGAAAAATTGGGGAAGTAACTATCCATTTATAATATTCCCTGTCTTGGGAATAATCCTCTGTCTAGGGGGTCCAATAAGTACTTTTATTGGACTCCACCTGATTGAATGGTCGATCTTGGCAATCATTGTAATCGGGGTAATTCTTAGTTTTTTCTGGATGATAAGGTCATTAAATCACCCGAACAAAACCATAAAAAATACCACCAAAGGGGGTCTGGTGGTAATATTAATAATTTTACTCATTATTGCCGATCATTGGATAATGAGTTAAGCATGGCCGGTTGGACAGTAGTTCAACCGGCTTTAATTTTTAACTAAAAAATTATTTTAAGACAAGTTTACCATTTTCAACATCTACTTCACGCCAATAAAACTTATTATCACTTAAATTTGCATAAGCCAAAGATAAATAATTACCGATTTTATTCTCATTAAGTAAATTAGCTAAATGTATCATTAAAGCAACACTATCGTCATTTTTTAAAGATAACTTCTCAATAAATAACATCTTAATAAATTGACCATATAGTATTATGCGTTGTTCTTTATTTACTAAATTTAAGTTATTTAAATTAGAATATTTCTTATAAAGATCTGCTAACCAATTATTAAATATAGTAGTTTTTTCAATTAACTGAAATTCTTTATTTTTAATTAAAGTTTCTAATATTGCTAAGACTAAATTTATATCTTTTTCCATTACTGCTTTAGTCAGTTTATCTAGGATATCTTGACTATTATAATTCTTTAAATTTTCTAACTTTTTATCTAAAGTTTCATTTTTAAAATATTCATTTATTATCTCATTATAATATTCAACAAATTCTCTATCACTTTTTTTTATCTCTATATCAATCTGCTCATTAATTATTGGAGAGATCAATTCATCAGTTGGTTCAAGCCTATCAAATAAGTATGGCTGTTGGTAATAAATTCTATAATTATCTGGACTAGCAAAAATATTAAACAACTTTAATATTCTTTCTAAAATAAATCTATTATTTTTATTCAGCTTCTTAACATCCTGGTTATTAGAAATAAATTCCGTAATACTAAGTCCATTCATTTTACTTGGCCGACCGGAAGTAAAAATAATATAACTATTTATCCAATCTCTTATTCTTGGTTTGACATTCTCTTCATTAAATGGATATTCTCCATTATCAAAACCTAGCTTCTCTTCATTTAATCTCAAAAATTCGATATAACTAGCTAGATTTATAAAGAAATTTTCTTTTCGCCACCTAGTATAACTCATTAATAAAGTCAGGATTGGTATATTATATTGAAAAATAAATAATAAATCATTGGTTAATATCTCTTTGATATAATCTAAATCACAATCAATTAAAGACAATATTTTTAATTTTTTAAATTCTTTTTGATACTTATTAAATAATTCTAAATCTTCTCTTTTTAATTGACTATTAAATTTATTAAGAACTTCTATCAAAACTTTAAAAAGTAAAAAACTATCACCCGGATTTAATGTCATACAAAAATCATCAACCAAACTTTTTATAAAATTAAAATTATTGATATTCTTCAAATCTTGTATCTGCCAATCCTTAATATGTAATTCTTCAATGTTTACAATACTCATAATAAATTATTCCCTAATATCATTAATAAAATCATCAAGATTTTGTTGAGCATCTTCTCCATCTTCTGCATTCTCATTAATACTTCCAAGCTTTTTATTTAAATCACTTTTTATTAAACTAATAAATTTTTTATTATCCTTAAACATTTTTTTTATCTCAATTAATAAGAAATTAGCAAATTTAATCCTAGCCTTTGAGTTACTCTTCCAGTTATCTCCATATATATTGCTTGTTGCCATCATAGCTTGATCTAAAACCAAACTAATAGAGCCCTTAACCATTTGCTCCTTATTACTATTATTAACTCCAGTTTTAATTTTATCAACTGCCCCTTTATTAGCATCATTCAAACTATCTGCTAATTTATCCAGCGCACTAATAATCTCACTATTATCTTTATTATCTTTACTCCCTCCTTTGGCTGACTTAGAAGAAGAACCCTCCTCAGTTTCAGAGGTTCCTGCTTTAGAAGCTGAAGAATCAACTTCAGGTGTTTTTTTTCTTTTTTTAGAAGCAGAAGCTTTAGAAGCAGTAGCTTCAAGAGCAGTTTGATTAATATACATACCTAAACTTTCAGCAAATCCTTTAATTGATCTGTGTAATTCATTACCTACTTTATATGTAATATTACCATCATCATCTGGTTTTTCTTTTACCTCATATACTTTTTTTTCTGCTATCGAAATTGCGACCTTATGATTATCACCACGTTCATCTTTATATTGAGTTAACATATAACCCTCTTTAGAACCATCTCTAATCTCCATAGCTTGACCACCTTCACTGATATACTCTCCCCCTCCTTGATAAAAACTTTTTACTGCCATTCCTTGACCTATTTCTAAACTTGATAAGAAAGTTCTCAAATCACTTAAGGCATCAAAGTTAATACTCTTCACAGATTCTTTATCAGTTTTCCCTACCAGACTCTTTAAAGCTGTTCCACCAGTTAATACATTAGCTGTTCTAGCTAATACACCCAATCTAAAAGCCTCATTACTCTGACTAGCGGCTGATAAAATTTTAGTATAAAAAACATGTTCATCAGCGCTACCATTTGTACCATCGCCATACCTTGCGCCATATGAATGGGCTTGGAGTTTATCAAGATTACCTTGCTTTGTAGCTTCAATTAGGCCCTCCCTATCAGCTTCAGTTAGGCCATCTTTATCTTTTCTCGTATAATCTAATATTCTTTTTTCGCCAGTTTCTTCATCGGCTCTAATATAACCAAGGTCTTCAATATGTCCATTAGCAATTGCATTACTTTCATGAGAATAAGCTAAATTCAGCCCGGATTGTGACAAATCACCATTATGGTCTCTAGCAATGTATTGTTCCAAAAATTTGCCAGTTTTTTTTCTATCAATTATTTCTACATGATCAAGAGCGGTTTTTCCGCCTTTACCTGATAAAGTCTTACTATGCTTGTCCATATCCATTGCCACTGCCTGTTCAAGCGCCTCACCACTTTTACCCTCAGCTATATATTTTATAGTCAATTCTCCCCTCAACTCTTTCTTTCTCTTAGTATCATACTCTCTAGTGGTTTCCAACATTCTTCCTTCTTTATAACCTTTCCTATCAGCTTCCGTATATGCTTCACCGGTCTCAGGATTAATTTTCTCACCTTCAAGTTCTTTATTAAAATCACTATCAAAGCTTTTCTCTTGCTTAATTAAAAAATCATATTTTTTTTGTTCTTCGGAACCTTCATCCATTAAGCTTCTAGCGACTTTTGGAATTGCCATTAAATCATCAACCCAATTTACTTTTGAAGCGACAGCAAAAAGACCACGTATCACAGTATCTTTTTCAGTATTATTACCCATCTTCAAAGCTTTTCCAAACTTAGCTTTAAGATCTTGAAGGCCAGAAATGCCCATTTCATCAGCGCTATCTTTGGCTATCTTCTCATCAGCTGCTTCTTGATGGGACGTCTGCAAATGACCACCAGTAAAAAAGCTATTAGCCTCATCATGTGCTTCGGCTGAAGCAACCGTTCTAGCATTATCTAATAAAGTATCGCCACGTTTAGCAAAACCTTCCCAACCAGCTTTAGTTAAATACTTTAAGCCTTTTCTAAACCGACCGGCACCCGCAGCCGCTGATGGTTCTAATAACATTTTCCTTTCAAGATAACCAGCTGACCTCTTAATACCAGTCTTAGCAATGAATCCTAGTCCCCTTAACGGCGAAGTAACTGCTTTATATGCTCCACCTAAAGTCTTCATGCCAATATCTGATAATTTACCTCCAATCTTACCAGCTATTTGACCAGCTACACCACTAGCTTTCTGAGCATAAGAAAGTCCTAGCCATAAAAGAGCAATGGAAACAATAAAAGTAAATAACTCTGGTGTGGTACTTATTTTACTGGCAGATAAACTAAGCTCATCTTCCTCCCCATCAAACTCTATACTTTGCGTAATAACAGTAGCAGTGCTACTATCTGAACTCGTAGATTGATTTTGACTAAATTGATTCAGTACCTCCCCTTTATTGGTAGTGGATAAAGCTAAGATGGTAAGTGAAAGCCACATTAAAAAAGCTAAAACAATACCTAGAGTAATTTCCTTGAAAAGATGAGCCCAGAAATCAGACCAATACTTTTTTAAATTAGGAAAAGCATAGGCAATAAAAGCAATCGGTGAAAGGATTATTAAAATCCATAAAGTCAAGATTCTAAATAATAATACTACTAGATAAGCAGCCATGGTAAAACAGGCAACTACTAAAAGAATTAAAGCTAATAATACCGCGCCAAAAACTTCTTTAGGCTCAGCAGTCTTAACCATAGTTAACATATTATCAATTCCAAAACCTGATTTTAGGTTAATAAGGATAGCGCCTTTAAAACCATTAACAAAGGTCATCATAGCTACTTGACCAATATCAATTAATAAACCAGTAATGGTTTTAGAAAAATTAATCAAAATAGCCATGATAACTAACTTTAAAAGGGTTGTTTTGTAATGATAGGCTGAAATCTTTAAAATAGTACCAAAAGCAATAATTAGTAATATCACGACCACGCTTATATTGCATAAATCCCTAACTAATGGCCAGCCTATTTGCACCGCTTCAGAATTTAAAAAATTATTGTATTGAAAAGTATCAGCTACTCGTTCTATAAACCAAGCCAGCAAGCCCCCAACTAAGCCAACGATTTTCATCAATAAAGTGCTAATTATATTCAAAAAAGTTTTCATAATATATTATTACGGTCTAATTATAATACTATTCGTAAAACTATATGATGAATCATCATTAAATTCACAGCTAGTGCCTTCCGCTAGAGTGTTCTCACTGCATAATTCCCAGTGGTCTTTAATAGAAATAGAAGGTCCAGGATAAGTACATTCACCATCAACAGCATTAACCCAGTCATTTGCATCATTATCCCAACACTGACTACACCTATCACCTTCAGCATTAGTCTTACAACTGTAAAAATGAGTTATTTCATGAGGTTTAGCCTCATTAGCCCTACTATTTAATGGCCCAGAAAAACTCTGGACATCACTCTGATTTAAGCTATCACGCCAATTAACCTGAATCTCATTAATTGGTAAATGATTAGGATCAACAATACTATTGAAGCTTAAATTCACAAAACTACCAGGAGCTGTTAAAACAATATCATTAGTTTGATTATTTAGCTTAATGTTTGTTACTTGAGGATAGGTGTCCCCTATATTACCTAACACATAATTACTTAAAAAATAATCTTCACTAACATCTTGATAGTGACCATTTTGCCACTCATACACTCCATAAACTTCAGCAAAAAGGTTAAGTAATCTATGAGTTAACACATTTTGAAGAGTTAATTCATCCTGGAATATACAAAAAGGATATAAAGTAATTTGACAATCATTATCATCATCACAAGTGTTGCCGCTTGATTCTTGATCATTATTTACACAAAAATGATCAATTATTGAAGTGCCGATATCGCAATTTGGATAGTTGCTATTTACACAAATTTCATTGCCACCATCTTCCCCTGCATTACATTCTATTATGTCAGGATCTAATTCACCAGTTGAATTTTGACAATAATAATTATTGCTATAATCAATCGTAATCTCATCTATACTACAAGTTGGATACTCATTAATACTAAATGGCAAACAATCTTCATCACTACTACAAAATACATTATTAGTACCACTATTAATATTATTATACACGTGGCAAAGCGAAACGCTATTTAAATCAGGTTCACGACATTCATCATAATCATTACTACAACCATCATTTGAAAAACATGGTACACCATCTGACATCCCCTGGGAATTATAACAGAATTTACCCACCCCTATACAAATACCATTACTCACATTATCACTATCCTCACAATCAGAACTATTCTGGCAATCTTGACCAGCTTTAGCACCGCCTAAACACTTTCTTTCAGAAATTAAATAATCATTGGAAGTAGATAAAGGTAACCCGCCTTGAGCAAAGACATTTGCATCCAAACCAGAAGTTGATTGACTACCATAATGAATATTAAGAGGCGCTTGTAGTTCAGTATATGACCAATCACTTGGACTACCCGGAGAAACATCAATGACACTACCATAAAGATATGAGCCATCAACCATGTTCTGTTTTTTATACCCCATCACATTACCTTCATTGGGTGTCCAAGAAAAATTATATCTCTGAGACCAAATTTTCTCGCTTTGACCACCTTCTCCTGGCTCTTTAACGGCTTGAGCCAAATAGGAACAGATTTCTTTCAAATGGAAAATTAATTGATATCCCCATTTATCCTGGTTGGAACCAAACAACCCATACCCATCATTATCATGAGCATAATGGATAATTTTTTCTAAATTTCCTTGTGGATCAAAATCTAATTTAACACCTACTCTTTCACTGCTACCATCCCCCCCTACACAACCACCATCAGAATTGTTCCAAGTTTCAGTTGGACCTCCCTGCCCTTGGCACCATGAAAAATAAATTGAATTTTCACTTACATTATAATTAGCTAGAGGATATACAGAACTAATACCAGGAAATGACCCATCACCACCATTATGTAATGTTCTAACTTCTACTTTCTCAATATCAGCTTGAGTTATACCCCAAATTTCTTCATTTGATCCATTTGAAAAAAACTTTATTATTCGCTGAGTTTGTGAATCTAGCTCTTCATAAGTATCTGCAAAAGCAGTAACAATAACAGTTGTCCAAATAAAGCCATTATAGCCACAACTAGTAGTAGTATAGCCGCGACATTGCTCGTAATGATAACCACCTTCAGGATTTTCCTTGTAATTACTCTTACTTTGTAAACAGTAATATAAAGGAGCAGGACCAGTGTAATAATCTGCGACTTCGCCAAAAGAAGCTAATGAATCACCATAGATATTATCAACGGGATACCATTGTAAGCAAGAAACAGGATTAGCTGGATCATATTCTAAACAATAACCAGACCAGCCTTTATACACTTCTAAATCAGTATATTCGCAACTTGACGAATTCTGTTCTGGGTAAAGCCGACAATCTTTTACTGCTAACTCACTCTCTGATTTAAGCAACACCGGTTCAATAGTAACATTGTCAAACCAAATTGAACCAATGCCACCATTTTCAGCCAAAGTTGGCCCATTAAGCATTAGACGGCCATAGCTAACATCAGTAGGAATTACTACTTGAGCGCCAGAACCAAGTGGACCAAAAGTAATAGTATATCTTTGCCAATTGAGATCATTAATATTTAATAAGAATTTACCTTCTGTATTGATTGAAATCTTAGCACTATCAAACCATTTAAAACCAATTTTAGCTTTCTGGCTACCATCATTGGACTTAGCAAAGAAACTGAGATTATATACTAAACCAGGTTTTATACTGAGATATTCACTATTCTCAACTAAACATTCATCAGTTTCAGAATCAGGTATTAATCTTAAATTAATCTTTAAACTATACTTACCATCATAGACATTATTAGTCGTAGTCTCGATATCCCAAGCACAACCATCCGCCTCTTGTAAATCCCAATTAACCGGCTCAAAGGCTTTATTAACCATTTCAAAGCTCTGATTAGAGATATTTACTGGCCGTCCACTTTCCATCATTTGTTCTGGTGGATAATAACCATTAATTACTTTATCCTCGCTCCAGCGAAGACCAGCTTTAGAATAACCAGATAAATTACTAATTAAATCAATACCGCTTGGTTGCCCCTCGCTATTTAAGAAATCATATGTTTGTTCTTGATAACCAATATTGTTCTCTATCTTTAAACAACTTGATGGATCATCAAGATTTATCTCTAAACATCTACCAATATCTAAACATACTTGATTATTATTAACTTCAACTGAAGAAGTACAATACAGAGATTCAGCACATTCTCTATCCTTTGTTACCTTAAGAGGTGTCTGGGTATTGGCATTACAATAATCTGATTCTGAAAAATTAAAGGAACATTCATTTATAGCAACTGGTGATTTACCATCTATTGAGCTAAATGAATTTATGAATACCTGTGATTGACTAGTATCATTGAAAAGAATACAACCTGCATCCCTATCAACTACTCCATTATCACAAGTTACTATGGTATTTGCTTTAGTATAATAACTTTGGCAAGCCAAAGAATAGGTACAACTTGAGGAATCTCCTGGTGCATAACAAACATCTTTGCCATTTATCTGACAATATTGCCCCTCAGAATTTCCTCCACTAATAATGCAAGTCCAATCATTTTCAGTATATGGACATGGTTGATTAGCTAAGACCTCACAAACATAATGATCAACTCCATTAATATTCTTTCTACAATAATTATTATTATCTATTATTTCATCTTCGTCATCACCACAAAGACCTCTCATTTGAGGGGAAATCAATGAATCACATTGTTCAACGCCTTCTAAAGTAGGCTTTTCAGGATCACGGTATTCGGTACAAGTTGAAGCACTAGCTTCACATCTACCTACCCAACCTTGATATTCTTCTTGCCCGACCATTGGCATAAACTTAGTCGCGCTACACAGTTCACTGGTCCCTGTTTTAACCCATTTAGCTTGATTTGGATCATAAGTACAAGTACGATCATTTGCTTCACCTTCATTATTGGCTAGAGCTTGAGGATCGTAGTAATAATTAGAAGTAATCTCGCCAACAAATTCTGTACAGTAAAGAGCGCTCTCACTACATAACTGCCTTGGATATTTGTCAGGATCATTTATTAAATAAGTATCACTAAAACCAGTAATATATTCATCTAAATATAGTTCATAATCAGTGCCTTCAAAATATTCATTTTGTCTATTTAAATTAGGTACACCCATTAAAGAACAGCCCTTCTCCGAACAAGCCTTACTTGGATCATTAACAATATATTCTATCTGATCATTTTTAACTCGCATATTCTCATAACTACATGAAGTTTGACCTTCAGAAATAGTACATTTCTCTACACCCCTTATCTTACAAATATTATCTTCAATTTCACCGATGTAATTATCACACCAAGCCAAATATGTTTCTTCTTTTTGAGTTGAAGAATCCTGAGTATGGATAAAGGCTTGACATCCAATACTATTTTCACTGCAGATATAGCTAAAAGATTTTAAGTAATGAATATCTTGACCCCTGTCAGTATATGCCTGACAACCAAGTTGAGCGCCCAATTGAGGCGTATCACAACTTAATGGAGTATTCCAAGAATCCTTAATCATAAAGAATTTATCAGTATATTCTTGTAAAGTTATATTATCTATAATAAATCTTTCAGTTATACCTAGATTATTGACAGCGATTCGAATCGTAGGATTTTCTACATTACTATTTACTTGAATAGGTCCAATTCTGTATTCCTGCCAATTAAGATTTAGATCATTAATTACAAAATTAACATAATTACTATAATCAGTATTATTTATTTCTTCTTTTAAACTAACATCGCCACTCCTTGCCCAGAAAATAAGTTCATATTGTTTACCAGGCTCAAAAACTGTATTATCTAATGTCTTAATAATTGAATTATTTGAAACTAAAACTGTTAAAGCATGCTCTCCCATATAAACTGAATCATTTGTATTTATAACACTGAGATAATCATTATCAGTATTTAAAAAGCCTTCTCTATCACCATCTTCAAAATCAGCTTCAAAGACATTAAAGATATTATTACCACTATTTCCTTTATACTCTTTACATTGATTTTGATTAGCTGGACATGATATACCTTCAGCAGGATCAGAATTAAATATTTGACCAGTAGCTGTTCTTCTGTATGGGTGACACTGGGAAGAAGCAGTGATGACATATCTTTGATCAATATAAAAATTATTACCTGATGAAGTAATAAACTCACGACAATTTAGATTACCCGGTGGACAATAATTAAGCCAGCCTTCTATGGTCTCGGCCGTATCATCACAAGTCTGATTAGTATTATCACTATTTAAATTAAGATGAGTACATGGTCCAGCATTAATATTATTTTTTAAAAGTTCCCACTTCTTTAATTGATAACCAGTGGTATCACTACCTTCCCAAGTATAGTAAACAGAAATGTCTGGATTTGCTTCGCTAACACATTGTCTTAAGTAGGAAAAATATTCAATACCCTCTCCCCCTTTAGCTACTTCATCAAGATTAGTAAATTGTTCACAACCAAGATATTGAGCACTACAACTTTCTCCACTTGCGGGTATGAAATATTGGAAGGATTCTTCAAAACTAGGATTTTCTATCTTATTAAAGAAAGTACCTAGTTCTAAGAAAGAAGAATAACCAACACATTCTTTATTACATAGATTATCGCTATCAGTTTTAGCCGGAACTTCTAAACCACCCCCTAGTGGCGTATAACCCTGGCAACCAACTTCTTCTTGAGTACAATAATTAACATATTTATCACAATCATCTGTATCACAATCTAAATAATCAGGTTGTACTTTAAGATAGGTTGAATAAATACTACTATCACTATAACTTGACCGATAAGTATCTAAATCTAAACTAGAAATATTATCTTTAACAATTGGTGACTTAGTAATTATTAATTGAATATCATCTAAATAATATTTATTACCAGCCAAATTATCAATATCAAAATTAACTGCTAAAAACTTAGTATTAACTGGAATACTATTATCTGATTCTGGACCTATTTGATAACTATAGGTGGTATATTGATCACTTTGATTTAAAACAATATCACTTTCAATAAAATCAATTGAATCAACTGATACGCCCGGGCTACCATCAGCATAAGCTGAATAATAATTTAGGCTAGTACCAGTTATAGTAATAGCCTCATCAGTTTTAATCTTGTAACTTAACTGATAAGTAAAAGTAGGATCAATTGGTACATAACCATTAGTTATTAATTCACAAGTTGTACCTGCATCACTAGACACTTCTAAGACACCATTTTGAGCATTAAACTGACAATCAATTGGTTCTTGCCAACCACTTAATGATGAATAAGCAAAATTACCGTTTTCAATTAAATTAATCCCCTGCCTTAAAGAAACTAATTCAGTACAACCAGCGTTACTTGCTTGGCAACTATTTACTTCTTGATTTAAATATATCCGATCACTATCTGCTTTTGACCAGTTACCTTCAAGATCTTTACTAGTTGAATACCATAAACAACCCACCTCATTTTGCTGACAAGAAAGCATAGTATCTCTTAAATAGGAAACCGTCTCCCCAGAAGTAACATTAGTAGAAGTTTCACATGAGTTATAATAATCACTACATTTTTCACCTTCAAAGCGCCAAATAGGTTTTTCTTCTACACAATAACCCATAGCTTGGCAATTACCTTGATCATCTTCAATTAAACAGCTTTGCCAATCGCCACAATAATCAGTCGCTCTAGATACTTGTCTGACTGCTTTGTCTGGATTTTCTGCATCACTCTTACAATATGGTGTACTAACTAAAGTACTATTTATCTTAGTTTCAGCCACATTATCTTCTAAACATAGTAAATTATCTTGATATAACTCAGAACCAGCACCTTGTTTACTACAATAAGTTTCCGGTGATTTCAAAACCCAATTAGGATCAACTAAGTGATAATATGGATTAAAATCATAAACGAAATTTTCATCTAAATCACTTGGCTCAATTAAATCTTCTTGTTCAGGCGTTAAACCATTACCATTAGTATCTTCCCGACAATCTAAAGGATAATGAGCATCATCAGGATTATCTTTATCTTCAAAACAATGAATTAAATAGTCTAAATTAATGGCCCTAGAACTCTGACCATAGAGAGAGTAGTATTGAGCAGCTAATTCCCAGCCAACTGGGATAATACGTTGCGTTCTCAAAATAACTAAACTTCTGTAAGGGTAACCTGTTTTGTAATTTGGTTGACTCTTTTTATCAGAATTGAAACCAAAAGTTGCTGAACCATCTATATCACCATCAACCAGAGCTTGCGCTAAAGTCTTTTTCGCTTTAATAGCCCCAGCCATACGACTAGTAATGACCTCAGAAGTTGGGCCAATATTATTTAAAGGATTAGCAGAGGGTAAAACTAATTTATCAATTACATTCTCTTCACTTGGTGTAAACGAGACTTCCGCTAACTTAGCAAATTGTAAATCTTTAACCGGCGAATAAGTTCGTCCAGCGGCAATTATGGTAGCAAAAGATGTAACTCTATTACCACTATCAAAACCTTTCTTAAATAACTGATCCATCCACTTAGCCATTAAAGTGTTAGTAAAAGTACTTAAAAATGAATCAATTATTTCTCCGGTATAGGTTAACTCAACTTCACCTGTTTTTTCATCAACCGATTTATAACGATTACCTAATAAGGCAGAAGGCGTTTTAATAGTCCTAGTAATTGGTGAAGTTAAATCTTTTAAGCCTTTATTAATAGTTCTTTCTAAAGCGGCATTAACTCTAGCTTTTTCTTTTTTTTCTAAAAGGTTAGTTTCTAACGTTAAATAAATGCCTAAATCATTTTCTTCAGGTGTAAAATAGGCTTTTATGCCAGAAGTAAATTTTCCTGGATTATCTGAAATATCTCTAACCCACTTACCCCAATCATTTTGAATCTCTGACCAAGTACAACGTTTTTTTGGTTTATCTTTTGATTTATCTTCAGTTTTTTTATTATCTTTAAATAAAGTCTGGTGAATATTTAATTTAACACTTGGCCCATTTATACCAGCCGGATTACAAATATCAAAATCAGTCCAATCTTGTGCTAAATCATCCATGAATTGACCAAGGGCCACATCACCTGCTTTGGATAAATAACTATTAATATTATCACTTTCAAACATAGGTGTCTGACCCCGACCACCAGTAGCAATATATGTAGCAGTATCATAGGCTATTTGACTTAAAAAGACTTTAGCCCCTTGTTTAAAAGCTGTACCAATAGCTGATTTTTGAAACCATTTAATAAATTTTTCCCAACGTGTTTGTGTTTCTTGTATATTGGAAGAAACATCAATTACAGGCGTGCCTGGAATAATTGGCGTTATTGGAGGTGTTGGAGGTAAAGATAATTTAAAATTAGAAACGTTAGAATAGGCTGCTGCTTGTACTTTAGTATCCTGTAAAATACCAGAAAAACCTAAAAATAAAATTAATAAAATTAGTAAGATTATTTTCTTTTTAAATGGTTTATCCATAAGTTATTGATTAAATTGAGTCTGAGTTTCACTTAAAGCTTCTTGCCAAATCGTAGTTAATTCTTGATCTGTTAATTGATTAACTTCACTCTCACTCAAGCCTTGTTCAATTAATACTTGCCGTATTTCATCGGGACTTAAATTTAAATCAACACTATCTAATAAGTCTGAGAATTGATTATCCTGTTCTAGGGTACCCAAAGCTTGATTATATGTCTCGCGTAGAGTTTGATCATCAAATCCGACTACTTGTTCAGGCGACAGACCTTGTTCGATGAGTAAAGCTCTTAATTCTTCGTTAGTTAAATTAGTAATATCACTTTCTAAGCTAGTATTATTTACAGTAATAGTTTCACAAACAGAGCCTTTGGGACAATTAGGGTCAAAACCATCTTGTATTTCCTGAAAATCAGAATAACCATCACTATCGGTGTCCTCAAGATACATGGAAGTGTTATACAAATAGAGTTCATCATAATCAGTTAAGCCATCAGAATCGGTATCTTGAACTTGTAACTGAAGTAAATCTTGTGACTCATTACCCGTACTTTCAGTAGTCGCTAATTGCTGAGACTCGGATAACAAAAATGGCAGTTTTATGCTATCAACCCATTGCATAGCCCCAAAGATTACGGCTAGGAGGGCAAAAACTGCCAAGAGAAAGAATATTCCAGTTGGTTTTTTATATTCATTTTTTTTAATAATTTGAGGTTCAACAAAAGAAATGTCATCATTTGATTTATTTGAAGTATCATTAAAATCTGCTCGATAATTATCGTTATTTTCGGGCATGTAATTAGTTAAATTCATAACTAATTATATCAGAATTAACTATATATCGTCAACAAAAAGCTCTTGATAACTTTTAGCTAACTTTAGCCAATCATTAATTTCTAAATCTTGAGCTCTAAACTCTTTACTAAGACCTGCTTTTTTAAAGAGTAAATCTACTTTTTTAGAGTCTAAATGTAGACTATTTTTAAAGTTATTATGTAATTGCTTCCTTTTAGCACTAAAACCTGATCTAACTACTTGCCAAAAAACTTTTTCAGGTACTTGCGCTTTAAAAGGATACTCTTTTATCTGATTAATCTGTAAAATAGCTGAATCAACCTTAGGTACAGGGTAAAAACTATCTTTTTTAACAATACTTAATATCTGAGGAGTACTATATAACTGGATAGAAATAGCCAATAAGCTAAGATTACCAGAGGCAGTAACAATTCTTTCAGCTACTTCTTTTTGAATTAGTACTGTAATTGACTCAGGTTTAATTTCACCAGTTAAAAACCTTTTAAAAAAGTAAGAAGTAATACTATATGGTAAATTAGCGACAATTTTGTATTTCTTACTTGGTAATAAAGTTAGATCAAATTTTAAAATATCTTGATTTACTATTTTAAGATTAGAATGTAACCTAGCTAACTTAGTAAGAGGTTTAATTAATCCTGTATCAAATTCAATAGCCACTACTTCTTTAGCTTGTTTAACCAGTTCCAAAGTTAAGAAACCAAAACCAGGACCAACTTCTAGAACTAAGTCATTTCTATTTACTCTAGAAAGCTTAACCATTTTATTTAAAACATCTTGATCAATACAAAAATTCTGACCTCTTAATTTATTAGGCACTATCCTATTAATATCTAAAAGATATTTTAATTCATTAATCAAACTCATAATTTAATCCCCCCTTTTCTTAATACCTTGACCTTATTATTTAAAACACTAACAATAGTAGAAACCTTTTTCTTTTTTAAAGGCCCAGCATTAATTAAAAGATCAGGTTGAAACTTTTTATTCTTAAATTGTTTAATAATCTCTTCTACTTTAAAACAAGTAGGTTGACCTGAATAATTAGCACTAGTTGCAATATTTGGCGCGCCAAACTTTTTAACTAAGGAATTAGCAAATTTATTCGAAGAAATACGCAGAGCTAGAGTCTTACCTTGTTTTCCTTCTAAAACCAAAGTTAAAGGCCCAGGCCAATACTGAGAGGCTAATTTTAAAGCCGTGGCATTAAACTTAACATATTTTTTTGCCATGGCTAAACTACTGACAATCAAGGGTAGTTCTTTATTTAAAGTTCTACCTTTTATTCTATATATCTTTTTGACCGCTTCTTTATTCAAAAAATCAGCTCCTAGAGCATAAGCTGTTTCCGTAGGATAGACTATAACCTTACCTCTTTTTAAAACCAAGAGAGCCTGTTTGATTACTTCTAATTCATTATTTTTATCTAAGACCAATTGTTTCATCTAAATTTTGTTTGGGAAGTAAATTAACTAATAAGGAGCTAATAGCTGCTAAGAAAAAAACTAAATTAAGTGAGATAAAATTAATTAGGATTAAAATTAAAATCATAACAATTACTCTACCAGTTTGAATATACATTTCTCTTAAAGTAGTGTATTCATCAACATAATGACC
>CAZSGB010000008.1:0-15423 GCA_964606355.1 uncultured Gammaproteobacteria bacterium
ATTTATTCCTTAAATTATCATTTTCTTTATTTATTTCGTTTAAATGAGTTATCTTATTTAAACTCAGACCAAGGTTATAAAAAGATCTTTGAATAGGTATAGTAAGATTAATTAAAAAGTTTTCAATTGGTGACAAGGGTCCCAAAATATGAAAAAAAATCAGCAGGATTATAACTGCTACCACTAAAAATAGAGATTTACCTTTTAATTTACCCATATTTATTTTTCAAAAGTTGGTGGAAGTAAAACTTCTTTTAAATTTTCTAAATCTTCTAAAATTATACCCGTACCTCTGACAACCGAAGTTAAAGGATCATCGATTATATGAACAGGTATTTTAATTTCTTGAGCAATTAATTTATCAAAACCTCTAAGCATAGCCATACCACCACTAAGCAAGATGCCTCTTTCATAAATATCAACTACTAATTCAGGTGGAGTTTTTTCAATAGTATCACGTATAGCTTCAACAATTTGCCTAACTGATTTTAAGATAGCTTCTCTAACTTGATGATTAGAAATAGTAACTTCTTTAGGAAGTCCTGTCATTAAATCACGACCCCTAAGTGTAGTTTCTTCTTTTTCTGAATCAGCAGCCACGGTACCAATTTTAATTTTTAAAGTTTCAGTGGTTCTTTCACCGAGTAACAAATTAAAATTCTCTCTAGCATATTGAATAATATTTTCATCTAATTCAATCCCAGCAATTGGTAAAGTAGTAAAAGTAACAACCCCACCCAAAGAAATGACGGCAATTTCAGTTGTGCCTGCTCCACTTTCAACAATAATAATGCCAGAAGCTTCTTGAATCGGTAAACGAGCTCCAATAGTAGCAGCAATAGTTTGTTCCACTAAATAAACTTCGCGAGCGCCACCAGACTTACAAGCATCTTCAACGGCTTTACGTTCTACTTCGGTTACATCTAATGGAATACCAATAACGACACGTGGACGTGGTAATAGATTAAAATGTTCTTGATGAACTTTATTAATATAGTGTTTAATCATTTTTTCAGTTACTTCAAAATCTGAAATTACTCCATTGATTAAAGGTTTAGATATAGTAATATGACTAGGTGTTTTACCTATCATTTTTTTTGCTTCTTCACCAATAGCAATAATTTGATCGTTACGACTATTAATAGCTACGACTGAAGGTTCATTAATTACAATACCCTTATCCCTAACATAGACTAAAATATTAGCCGTACCTAAATCTATACCAATATCAGTACTAAATTTTCCTAAAAAATTATTAAACATTAAAGCAACTTCTTAATCTCTTTAAAACTAGTTTCTCCTTTTTTATTATTCTCTCTTATCTTATACTCAATCTTTTCGTTAGTTCGATCACCAATGATTAACTGTAAAGAAATACCTATTAAGTCAGCGTCTTTTAACTTAATCCCAGGACTTACTGGCCGATCATCATATAGGACATCATAACCATCATTAATTAAATCATTATACAATTTTTCAGTTATTTTCTTCTTCTTATCATCTTCTGATAAAAGAAGCAAATGTATATTAAATGGGGATAAACTCTTTGGCCAAATTAAACCTTCTTGATCATGCATAACTTCAGCTACCGTGCCCATAACTCGAGAAGGACCAATACCATAACAACCCATGATAACTTCTTGTTCTTGACCTTTTTGATCTTGAAATTTGAGCCCAAAATCATGTGAATACTTATTACCTAGCTTAAAGATATTACCAACTTCTATGGATTTTTCAAGTTTTACTTTAGCTTTACATTGAGGACACTTATCACCTGTTTTTAACTGACAAATTTCAGTATTTTGCGCAAAACCACATTTAGAACACATTACTATTTCATCTTCACCATATTCAGTTAATACTTGGAACTCATCTGAATATTCTTTAGTAAAAGTACCACCTGATGCTTCCACGACAATTGCTTCTAAACCACAACGTTTAAAAATAGTTAAGTAAGCTTTAATAGCCTGCTCATAAAATATATCTAATTCTTCTTGTGTAGCACTAAAACTATATAAATCTTTCATATTAAATTCACGACCTCTGAGTAAACCTGACTTAGCTCTTGGTTCATTTCTAAACTTATTTTGTATTTGATACAAATAGACAGGTAAATCACGATATGATGAAACTCTTTTCCTAACCATTTCAGTAACTGGTTCTTCGTGAGTAGTACCAAGTCCAAACTCTTGGCCGCTTCGACCAACAAATTGAAACATAATATCTTTCATACTTTCCCAGCGACCAGTAGTTTCCCATAACTCTTTAGGTTGCAAAGCTGATAAATATATTTCTTGACCTTCAATTTTATTCATTTCTTCTCGAACAATATTTTGTATTTTATTCAATACTTTTACGCCTAAAGGTAAATAGTTATATACTCCAGCAATCAATTTATCAATATAACCAGCTCGAGATAATAAAATAGCATTAGCCGAGACTTCATCTTTTGGAGCTTCTCTAATTGTTTTACCAAATAATTTTGATTGTTTCATATTGTTTAAATATTATTCATTATTCTTTCCATCTCTTCTTTAACTCTCGGTTCATCATAATCAGCACTATGGGCTTTTTGTCCTTGGTAACTTTCTTTTTTTTGATCTAAATGCAAATTAAAAATATATTTTTCATTGTCTTCAGTTATATACATATGAAATCTAGGATAATGACTTGTACCTGATAATCTTTTTACATAGCTATCTTTTCTTGACCGTCTATCAAAAATATTAAAATAGCCTACTTTTTTTAAAGTTTCAGGTAAAGTATATCTTAATCTATTTTTAATAACTTCAAATCTCATTAAAATAAGTTTTTAACCCAATCAATTAAACCGCCCCCAAATCTAGTTACATCACGATAGGTAACAAATAATACTAAAAGCATTAGTAAGGCAAAACCAATACCATGAACCGTATTTTCAATATTCTGATTATTTGGTTTACGCCTTATCTTCTCAATAACAAGGAATAAGAATCTACCACCATCTAAAGCTGGAAATGGTAAAAAGTTAAGCACAGCTAAATTAAGCGACAAAATAGCCGTAAATTGTAATAAATAGATAAAACCCCGATCAGCTACTTGCCCAGCAATCACTGCTACCCCAACTGGACCTGAAACTTCCATGGCTAGCCCATTACCCATGAATAAATTCTTAAATAAACCATAAAAAGCTTGAACAATTCTAGTTAATAAATTAATTGTAATCTTACCTCCTTGATACCAACTCTCAAAAAAATTATATCTAACAACGCCTGTTTTTACTAAAGAGACACCGATGGCTTTATCTTCAGTAAAGCCCTCAATAACTTCAGGTGTTACTTCAATACTCAACATCTCATTATTTCTGTTAATTACTAACATCTGAGGATCTTCACTATGTTCTTTAATATATTGTTGTAACCCATTGACGGTCTCAACATTCATTTCATCAATCTTAGTAATCCAATCACCAACTTCAAGACCAGCTAAAGCTGCTGGTGAAGTTTCTAAAACAGCTTCAATTTGAACTTTAATATTTTTAACATTTAAATCTTTTTCTAATTCATCATCAATAGCTTGAGGCATACCAAACATATAGCCAAGAGAAAATATGAAGAAAGCAAGTATTACATTCATAATTACGCCAGCGCTTAAAATTAAAGCTCGCTTAGAAAATGATTTATTACCAAAGCTATCTGGATCATTTCTTTCTTCTCCATTTTCTCCCTTAATCTTAACAAAACCACCAATTGGTATCCAATTTAAAGAATAGATTACTCCATCTTTACCTTTTCTACCAAATATTCTAGGTGGATAACCAAAACCAAATTCTTCGACTTTAACTCCGGATTTTTTAGCAGTTATAAAATGACCCCATTCATGAACTAGGATCAAAATACCAAGAACAACAATTAAAACAAGAATAGTTATAAACATTATTTTTAATATTAATTATTAAACAGTCATTATTTCTTTTTCTTTAGCCTCAGCTAAATTCTTTATTTCTTCATTATAATCTTTAACTAATTTATCTAATTCATCAATTCTTTTATACTTTTCATCTTCACTAATTAATTTATCTTTTTCTTCTCTAATAACAACTTCTTTAATCTTTTCTCTTTGATTTCTAACGCTAACTCTAGCTTCTTCTGTTTTCTTGTGTAACTGTTTTACTATTTCTAATCTATTCTCTTCAGTTAAGGAAGGAAAATTTACTCTAACACATTGTTCATCAACAGAAGTAGAAACTCCTAAATTAGCACTCTCAATAGCTTTAGCGATAACTTTAAGTAATGTTTTATCCCAAGGTTGAATAGTTAATATTTTAGGTTCAGGAGATTGAATACCAGCTAATTGAATTAAAGGTGTTACTGTTTCATAAGCGTCAACTTTAATATTCTCAAGTATAGATGGTGTGGCTCTACCAATTCTTAAACCAGCCATTTCATCTTTAAAATGATGAATAACTTTTTCAAAATTGGGTTTAAAATTTTGAATATAATCTGTCATATATATATTTAATTAGTTAATTATTCGACTCTTTTAGTTCCAAAATACAAAGTTTCTGGAATAAGTGGATCAATTAAAAGAAATCTAGGAGCTCGAGTAGTAGGTAACTTCCTAGTAATCCAATTAGCTCCACCATCTTCTGATCGATAGAAAGTATCTGACAAGGTATAATAGATTTCATTTTCATTCAAAGGATTAACTGCTATACCATAGATATATCTAGAACCTGGCTTAGTTAATAACTCAAAACTAGTCCAAGTCTGACCCCCGTCAATTGATCTAAATAAACCATATTTATTGGCATATAATAAGCCATCTTCATAATTTTTATCAAAAATTATATTATGATACTCAAGCATCCCACTATACTTTTTAATAGTTTCATCATCAATTATCATCTTCCAAGTTTGACCACCATCAATTGACTTATATATACCTTTACTAGCAGTTACTACATAAATCATGCCGTCAAAGTTAGGATTTAACATCACTTTAACCACCGTATCATTAAAATGTTCTATAGCTCTCCAAGAATAACCACTATCTTCACTAATAAATAAACCCTTACCAGAAGTTCCTGCATAAATTATGTTTTTCTCGTATGGATCAACGGCTAAAGTATTAATTATATTACTAGCTATGGGATTAGATTCAATTAATTTATATTCCCAATGCCGACTACAATCTGATGTTTTATAAACACGATTACCAATTGCAGTATAAATAATACAACTTTCTTTAGGTGAAATTGCAATATCATTTATTTTACCCAGGCCAGTTAAAGTTTTCTGCCAACCCACTCCACCATTATAAGTAAAGTAAATACCCTTATCAGTTGTCCCATAGTAAATCGCTTTATTATCTAAAGGATCCATAACCATAACTGTAGTATCAACGGTATTAAAATTCTCAATTAATTGATCTACTCTATAAACTAAAGTAGTTTGTTTCCAATCTTCGCCTCGATTAGTTGATTTAAAAACACCCGCATCAGCGTTACCAGCAGTTTTAATGTTAATAAAACAACCAGATAAGATTAAAGGCACGATTAGAATTAAAAGGATAAGTGATAATTTTTTCATATATTTATAAATAAGTTTTCTAAAATGAGTTGTGGTTTAATATTATATTTTAAGTATGATTTAGTTTCCTGTAATTTAATTAAAACCTCTAAGGTTTTAATATCATCTAACTCATTTAATAATTTATTTCTTAGATTAAATTCTAAATGTCTTAATAAATTAGAAGCTAAAACATTATTTTCTTGTAAAGTTTTCCCATTTAAATAATCTTCAATGTATTTAAAACGTGTAGCTAGATTAGATTTAGTTAAATTATCTATCCCCTTATTTAATTCAACATATTCATTATAAAACTCATTATCTTCAATTAAGCTTAAAGCTAAACCTGGTTTACCTAGTGAAAAATTAATTATTTGATCTAATTTTTGATTATCAGCTAATCTATCTTTTAATCCATTCTTTAACTCTTTATTAGGTACAATCAAAAAATGTATTTTTTGACTACGTGATATTATAGTCGGTAATAACTGTTCCCAAGCAGAACTGATTAAAATGAGAATAGTTTTAGCTGAAGGCTCTTCAATGGTTTTAAGCAAAGCATTAGCTGATTGTCTATTTAAAGCTTCTAAATTATGGATTATACCTACTTTATAACCACCAGAGAATGATTTTAATGATAACCATCTTTGCCAATCACGTACTTCATCAATTGTAATATCTTTACTACCTGCTTCTAACTTTAATTCAAATAAATCAGGGTTATTAACTACTTCACTTTGTAATATTTCTTTAGCAAATCGTAAGGCTACTTTAGTCTTACCTAAATGTTGATTACCATAAAAAAGATAGGTGTTAACTAACCTATTTCCTTTAAGGCAATTATCTAAATATTTAATTATATTCTGATGACCGATTACGTCCCACTTAGTAGTCATAGTTTATTAAATTATAATAAAAAATCACCTATTCTGTCAATGATTTATTTATGCTTATCAAGTTCTAAATTAACCATTAAATCAGCTTCTTTATTCTCTTCACGTGGTATATGGTGATATCTAACTTTCTTAAAGTTAATACTTAGATTCCAGACTTTAACGAATAAGGTCTGTATTTCTTTATTCTTAACTTTAAAAGTTTGCTTTAACTGATTAACAGCAAGTAATGAATCTAAGTAATAATCTATTTCTCCCTTAGTAATCTTTTTAGCTTCTTCTAGACCAAGTATAATACCATTGTACTCGGCTTGATTATTAGTAGCTATACCTAAATATTTAGAATGTTTACTAAGCACTTTACCTTTTTCATCTTTAATCACCACGCCACAAGCTGCTGGACCCGGATTACCACGTGAACCACCATCAGCCTGAATTTTTAATCTTTGATCACTCATACTTTAAAATCAATTAATGATAATTGTATTTCTTTGTTACCATTCCACTGATTAATACTTATCTCACAAATAATATCTATTTTTTGACCTAGCTCTAATTCTTGGTTGCATTCACCAAAACCAAAAGCAATCACCTTACGTTCTAATTCCCCATCACTTAATATTAAGCGTAAATGTTTTTGATCATTACCAACAGTTTCTAAGTTTACGATTTTTAAATCATTAATTCTAAATTTAGGTCTTAAATTACCCTGACCATATGGTTCAAAACTAAGTAATAATTCAATAATGGGCCAATTAATTTCATTTAACTTAATTTCTAAATCAATATCTATTCTCGGTAAAAGTTCAATATCTTTTAATTTCTTTTTAACTAATTTAGTAAACTCTTTTTTAAAATCTTCATACTTATTTGGTTCCATACTAAAACCAGCTGCTCCTTTATGACCCCCATATTTAACAAAATAATCTTTTAATTCATTTAAAGCTTCAATTAAATTAAATTCTTCAATACTTCGAGCTGAAGCTACTAAGAGATTGTCAACTTCACTAAAGATTAAAACCGGTCTAAAATACTGCCTAACAATTTTAGAGGCAACTAAACCAATTAAACCAGCCGGCCAATCACTACCTTTAGCATATAATACTGATTCCTTTTTAACTGAACCAATTTGTTCCAAAACTTCCATAACTATTTTATCAGTTAAACTTTGTCTTTCAGTATTACTTTTATTTAAAGAGTGAGCAATAGTAATAGCTTCTTCAATATTATCCGTGGTTAATAACTGATAGGCATTGTTAGCATGAGCCATTCGTCCAGCGGCATTAATACGTGGCGCTATTTGATAACCAATTGTAAAGGTATCTATTTTATCAATATTAATCCCCGTTATTTCAATTAATTTTTGTAAACCTAAATTCTTGGTTTTACTTAAAACTATTAAACCATATTTAACTAAAGTCCTATTCTCACCAATTAATGGTACCATATCAGCTACCGTACTAATGGCTACTAGATCAAGTAACCATTTTTCTAATATTTCATACTTAGTACCTTTTAAAAAAGCTTGAGCTAATTTAAAAGCAACTCCCCCACCAGCTAAATATTTGAAAGGATACTTAGTATCTAACCCTGAATGAATTATGCCAAAAGCCTTAGGTACTACTTCGGGTAAACCATGATGATCTGTAATAATTACCTCTAAACCCAAACTATTAGCTAAATCAACTTCTTTAACATTACTAATACCACAATCTACAGTAATAATGAGTTTAGCTTTAGCTTTGGCTATTTCAATAATAGCTTTTTCATTCAAACCATAACCTTCTAATTCTCGATGAGGTAAATAGACATCAAACTGAATATCTAATTCTTTAAATAAACGAGCTAGGATAGAAGTTCCACAAACACCATCAGCATCATAATCCCCATAGATTACTATTTTTTCATTATTCTCTTTAGCTCTATTTATACGCTTAACTACTTTTTGCATATCAGAGAATAAAAAAGGATCATGGATATCTTGAGAATAATCAGGTAATAAGAATTCATCTATTTCTGCCTGAGTCTTTAAACCACGATCATATAATAACTGTAAAATAACCGGATTAATCTCCGGAAATTTATTAAGATCTTCTTTATTTATTTTATCCTTAATGACCCATTTTTGTTTCATATAAATATCTTACACTGTTTAAATTTCTTTGTCTATTTAATTAAAAAAGAGCTCAAATTACTGCCCAATTTTAAATTAATTACTTTTTATAATTCTTTAAATCAATAATATTTGAAGCTTGAGCTCTAGTTGGTTTAACTGGTTGTACCTTAACTTGTTTAACTGGCTTAGCCTTAATGACTTCTCTTCTTTGAGAAAATAACTTATCTTTAAAAATATATATTAAAATACCTAAAGAAAATATGATAACGATAACAATTACTAAAAACCAATTAATTTCTAATGCATCTTCGTTACCAGACACAACTTGAACTACATTTTGATCATCTAAATCAAGATTAGCTACTTCTTGATTGTTAATTAACCCCGAAACTTCACCTAAACCTTGATCAAACAATTCAGATTCTGAATCAGGACCTAAAACTTCAAGTTCTGGATTATCATTATTAGTGACTGGTTGAAATATATTACGTGCCTCTTCTTGGCTTTTAGAGGCATCTAAAGGATAAGCATCTTGAGCGTCATTAACACCATCAGAATCGGTATCAGCCCGAAGCGGATCAGTACCTTTAGCTTGTTCTTGATTATCACTTAAACCATCATTGTCATCATCATTATCACTATTATTTCCTATACCATCATTATCCGTATCTTGCCATTCATTTGAATCACATGGAAACTGATCAGTACTATCATTATAGCCATCATTATCACTATCAGCCTTTAAACGAAATGGACAAGTATCATCATTTTCTTGACTATCATTTAAACCATCATTGTCATCATCATTATCTTGGCTATCAACAAGACCATCATTATCAAAATCATGCTCTGGATAAAGTAATGAGGTTTGTGTCTCATTATTTGAACTATTTTGATCCTCTGGTTCTGTACCTTGGATCTTAGCTGCAATGTTAAATGAGTAAACATCTGGGACAGTAAAATCAACAAAAACATCATCAACTTTACTTGGTAAAACAGAAACGGGCTGAGAATTACCTATTAATTCAGAACCTTGAAAAAAACTAACATAACCAACTATATCTTCCGTACCAACGTTTCTAACTGAAGCATAAATTCTAACATTATCCCCAGCAATTAACATCTCTTTAGAAAAAATAATATCACCTGATATTAGCTGTAAATCATATTCTATAGCTAAAGATATTTTAGGTATTACGAATAGTAAAAGGAGGATTAAAATCGAAAAATAAATTTTATAACATTTTTTCATATAATAAGTATAGGGTAAATAATGAATCAATTCAATTAATAATTCTTACATTTTCCAGCAATAACTAATTCTTCATTAGCTTTAACAATTAATACTTTAGGTTTAATAATAAAATTAACATTATTTATTATTTCATTTCTAATATATTGATTTCTTTCTCCAACGCCACCACTAAAAATGAGAGCATCAACTTTACCAAGAAGTCCAGCATAACTAGCTACATATCTTTGAATATTATAGAGATACATTTTAATAACTAATTTAGCTAATTCCTTTTTATGTTTACTATACTTTTTATTAACTTTAAAACCAGGTATTCTTTGACCACCAGCTATTAATACTTCTCTTAAATCAGAAGTACCATATAATCCTTTTAAGCCTGAATTAAAGTTTAATTCATTATCTACCTCACTAACCTCCATTTTTAAATTCTTAATGAGGTATAAAGGGATACTAGGATCAAGATCACCGCTCCTAGTACTCATGGTTAAGCCAGCCAGAGGCGTTAAACCCATAGTCGTATCCAAAACTTTACCTTGAACTACTGCCGTAATCGAAGCCCCGCTTCCTAAATGACAAGAAATAACATTTAAATTTCTTTTATTTAATTTCAAACAAGCTTGTTGATACATATATTCATGTGACAGGCCATGAAAACCATATTTACGAATACCTTCATATTCATAATATTTAAAAGGAATGGAGTAAAGATAAATATGTTCAGCTAAATCTTTAAAATATAATGTATCAAAAACAGCGATATGTTTAAGTCTAGGAAAATGCGAAATAGCCGCTTTAATGCATTTTATATTTATGGGATTATGAATCGGAGAAAACTTATTATATACCTCTAATTTACTAATTATTTGCTTATTTAAAAGAGTAGGTTTAACAAAATCTTCACCACCATGTACTATTCGATGTCCAATAATTTCTAAATTCTTATATATTTCATCTGGTAATATTTTAATTACTTCTTTTAAAGCTTGTTTATGATCTTTAATACCAGAAGAAAAATTAACTTGATTTCTTCTATTATTAATATAATAAGTTAAAAATGATTTTTTTAAACCAATTCTCTCTACTAAGATATTAAACTTTTCATCTAATTTTTTACGTTCAAAAACACGACACTTTAATGTCTCACTACCCGAATTTAAAACTAAAATATATTTCATATTTATTTGATTAATTCACCGTAAGTACAAGTTAAAAGACCGGCAGCATTTGCTTCATCAGTATCTAAGTGAACAGATAATTTAAAATCTTTATGAACTCTAACAATTACATTATGAAAAGTAACATGTCTTTCACTTCCCACTTTAACTGAAACTTTTTGTTTATCCTTTAATTTTAAATTAATAGCTTCTGTAGGGCTTAGATGTAAATGTCTTAGCGGTATAATCACTCCTTGTTTTAAATTAACTTCACCCCTGGGTCCAATTAAAGTTAACTTACCAGAATTTTTTAATTGCCCTGATTTCCTATATGGCACCTTAATACCTAAGACATAACTATCAGTTAAGGTTATTTCCACTTGTGTAGCTTTTCTTATTGGACCTACTATCCTTACCTTATTTAATACATTTTTAGAACCTTTCAAAGAAATAGTTTCTTTAGCTGCAAACTGTCCTGGTTGATTAATACTTTTTAAAACTTTTAACTTATAATTTCTACCAAATAATATTTCTAGATCATGTTTAGAAATATGTAAATGTCTTGCTGTAATCTCCACGGGTACTTTTATCATATTTTAAATTTTTTTAACTGATTTAAACTTAATAAACCTTCCTGAGCGCCAATTTCTCTGACGACATGATTACTTCTAATCATAGCTAGTTTTAAAGCTCGTCTAACCTCCCCATACATTTCTAGACCGGCCACTAAACTAGAACCAAAAGCATCTCCAGCACCAGTTGTATTTACTCCGGTTACTGGTAAAGCTTGAGCAAAACATATTTTATTCTCATTACAAACATAAGCACCATTTTCACCTAAAGTAATGGCAATAATCTTAGGACCCCACTGATACATGATTTCAAATAATTTTGGGATATTAGTAATATTTTTACCACTACTTCTAACCAAAGAAATTGCTTCTTCTCGATTTAATAAAAGAACTTCACTTTGTTTTATATATGGCTTTAAGAATAAATAACCAGTCCCTAACTGAGTACTACCTGGATTCCAAGCAATTTTAATACCTTTCTCTTTAACAATTTCAAATATATTTTTAATATTCTTCTTCCAAGGTTTACCGGAAAGTGAATTTAAATAAAGCCACTTAGTTTTAAAACTAGTTAATAACTTTTTACTGACTTCTAATCTGTTGTTTACCGATCTATGAACAAAGATAACTCGATCTCCTTTTTTACCACCCGTTATAACAAAAGACATGCCTGTGTAACCTTCTAATTTAACCACATATGATAAATCAACTTTCTCTTGCTTAAATCTATCTAAAACGATTTGTCCCGTAGCCCCTTTACCCATAGCTGTAATTGCGGCCGTTTTAAAGCCTAAACGAGCAAAACTAACAGCTGTATTTGCTGCTCCACCACCTGCAGTATATAAAACATCATGAGTTTCTACCTTTGAACCAAGTTCAAAAGCCATAAGAAGCTGAGTACCATATTTCTCCTTATTCTTTAATATCTGTGCTTCTTTAGTATGAAACATGATATCCAAAGTAGCACTACCAATTGTTACAACGTCGTAATTTTTCATATGTCTATTATACTAGAAAATAGCTAAGTTGACAAAAAGAAAAATGAGCACTAAACTTTAAAGCCCTGAGATACTTCAGGGCTCTTTTTTATTCTTGTTGTTGATTATATATTTCTTCTTTTTTCTCTTTAAGGTAAGCTATCCAATCTTCAATAACTTCTAAAAATATTTTAAATGGCGCTTCAATAATAAAATCAAAAATAAAAACAAAGAAATTAATTTTTTGAAATTTAACACTTAACCAGTAACCAGCTCTTAAAAAAGGTAAAGAGATTAAATTTAGAAGTGAACTAATTAAAGTTTCTCTTTTATCAATAATTACCATTTCTCTAACACCCATTCTTAGCTTAATACCAAAAAAACTTACTAAACTTAAAAATAACAAGAAGATAACAATACTTATCCAAGTAAATTCAAGCCTAGTTAAAACCATCATAATTACCCCAAAAGTTAAACCAAATAAAATAACATATAATAAAGCAAATATTACTGAATTAACTGTACTTCTTTTTACTACACCACCAATACCTTCATTACTCTTTAACTGCCCTTTATTTACTAAAATCTGGGCAACATGATTAATTTTTTGTGTATTCTTCTTAGAAGGTACCCATATAAAAACACCAATTAAAAACATTAAAATTGGTGGGAATAAAGCATTAACAATAAGTGGTAACATCATAATACTCTCAGCTACATATTTTTCATAAGGTAACTCTAAAAGTAAAACTAAAAACATTTTAGTTATAAAAATATAGATAATAACTCTGACAATACTTCTTCTTAATTTAGTCTTAGCCTTTTTATATATTCTTTCACAAGTAGTCCTCACATAATATTCTAGCTCCTCTGGATTATTGAATATATCTTCAGCTTCTTTACGATTTTCAATAATTACTTCTTTTAAAACTTGAAAAACAATAGCATACTTTTTAAATAACCTAAGTAATCTTTCACTTAAATAATACATTAATTGTTCATCAATCACTTTATGCAAGTTATTCAATTTCTTGGCCACAGCCATGACTTCATTCTTAGTAGCATTTCTCCAATTACGATTATAATATTTCCAGACATAGTAATTAAGCATGGCTTTATCGGACTTAACTAAAGCTCTATTCAAAGCGATTAAAACTTGTAATTGCTTTTCATTATCATTTAGCTTCTTGTCAATAATCTTAACTTCTTTACCAATACTAAAGTAAGCAAATTCAACTAATGCTTTTGACTCAAGAGGCGGAGCTAATGTTTCTTCTACTTCACATGCACAGATACTAATTAACCATTTAAAAATTTTAGTGCCTTTAGTACTTCTTCTCTTAACCCCAGCCAGTTCCATTAACTGAAGATACTTCTCAATAATACACTCAACTTCTTCAGCTTTAGAAGCTGGTATCAAATTATTTTCAAGATAACCTGCCCTAATCAATTCTTTAATTAAATTAGTACCAATATTCTCTGAAGAAAACTTTAAATTCAGTCTTCGCCAAATAACACGATCAATAGCATTCTTTCTAAGTAAATGCTCTTCTTTATAATCAATAGCATTACGTATTTTCTCGTAAATTTTAGCTATTTTACTAGTAAAACTATCTACTTTAATTCTAGATAGTTTTTCACCAATGTAATAACTTTTTAAGTCAGATTTCTTAATTAAGCTAATGAAATTCTGAACTATTTGATTTAACATAGGATATGTATTATATATGACATATCTTACAATATTTATGAGATAATATCAATACTAAAAAAGAGGTATGATCGATACCTCTTTTTAATAATTTAAACAATTATTTCTTAGCGATCAGTGTTATCTTAAAGGTAATTAAATCAGCTATTAAGTTATCACCTAAACCTTTAAAAAATTTACCAGAACCATACTGTATATTCCATAACACTATTATCTACATCCACCTCATGGACTGCCCCCGCTTGCCTTACTCAAGTTACCTCAGGACTAGAATCATGAGTAGCAGGCTCTTCACTTTTTTTAATACAACCAGTTACTAAAATAACTGGTAATAACAATAATAATGAGTATTTAATTATATGATTAATAATTAAGGTTTATTAAATTCCATCAATGGCAAGGAAATTTTTAGTTAAATCATTATATCAAAAAACTAGTTATAACACCAATTTTAAAAAATAAATTTATTCCTAAGTTACACCCTTAAAATTTAGTTTTGCTTAATAGTCCTAATTCCGCTTAAACTAAATTGCCGAAAATAAAACCAGCTAGGGTAGAATAAAATATAACTAATAAAATGAGATAAAAGTAAATAATATTTATTTATTATCTGAGAATTAATACTATAAATAACCTTAGTACTTTCTTTTCTTGAATTAATCAAACCAAAGTCCTTTAAAACTTTAATAATTTTAAAAAATTAACTATTCAAACAATTCTTTTTTTTGCTTTTAACAACAATCTAATTTTATAGGTATAAATAAATATCAATTTATATTGATATTATTAATAATTCATTAAACTAAGCAAATCCTATTTATAAATCATTGCCTTATATATTAAAAAGGCTTATCTAAATTAAATAAGTTTATAAAATAATTGTGCTCGCATATAGGAACAGCTTCCGAACTTTTATAATACAAAATAATTCTAAAAATTAACCAACGGCTTTATAAATTTATTTTTTTTAAAACTATTACACTCACTACAGGGTAAGATAAAATTTTTATAATTTATTAACTTCTTTGCAATACTTACAATAATCACAATCCCCACCAGACTCTGGAATAGTATTGCTATTTAAACATTTATGAATATTCATAATCTCTTTTTCAATCCAACCATCATCTCCTTTATAAGCAATTAGAGTAACGTCAAATTCTAGCATAGCGTCGAAAGCTTTTTTATCGGTTTTG
>CAZSGB010000009.1:0-14713 GCA_964606355.1 uncultured Gammaproteobacteria bacterium
CTTTCTACCTCTGGTAATGCTAGTATGATTCATAAAAGTATGTTTTTATTCGTAGCTATCCTGGCTATAATATTTTTAAAAGAAAGATTAAATAAATTATTAATTGCTGGTATTTTGATAATATTAATTGGTAATGTTTTTTTACTTAAACTAAATCCTCAAAATTTATTAAGTGTAGGAGACTTATTAATTTTAATTGCTACTTTGTTTTGGGCAGTGGAAAATGTTATTTCCAAAAAAGCTGTCACAACAATTTCACCTAGAATAGTGGCTGGAGCTAGAATGTTTTTTGGTTCATTCTTTATCCTAATCTATCTATTATTTACTAAGCAATTAGTATCACTTGCAAGTATTGATTTAAATCAAATGTTATGGGTTCTACTTACAGGTTTTATTCTTTCTCTTTATCTTTTAACTTGGTATTCTGGTATAAAATATATAAAGATAAGTACAGCTACTTGCGTCTTGGCTTTAGGTGCACCAATTACTAATATCCTTTCATTAATTCAGGGTAATTCTTTAGCTTTAAATCAGTATTTAGGTATTAGTATAATTATCTTTGGTCTGGTATTGGTTATGGTTAGTGTTAAATCAAAATTATTAGAATATGAAGAATTTTAGAAAGTTTTTTCAATATTCATATGCTCCTTGTAAGTTACATTTTTGTGGACCTACTGATCTTAAGAGTTTTAAAGAAATTGAAGACTATTTAAATGGTTTGAAAGTCAGGACTAAGAGATTAGAAAAAATTACTGAAATGTTTTATGGAGTTATGCCATATTTAAAGTTAATTGCTCTTAAGAATAATTTAGAACCGTTAGAAACTAAAGTTATTGAAGCCTATTGGCTAGGTAATATGTTACTTAAAAAAGTAAAAGTTGAAGATCTAAGAGAACTCATTTTAAATGAGTTTCAGGGTGAGAATAAATTAAATAATGAACAAGCTCTTAAATTAGCTGAGGGGATACCTTCAAATATGGTAGCTCAACATAGTTTTCATGTCATGTATGTTGGTTCTGTGACTCATACTATTAAAATAGTAGGTAAATTAATTGATCTGTGTCGTATTAGTTGGGGGGAAGTCCAAGAAGTAAGAGAAAATACTTTACTAGTTAAATATCAACCATTAATTATTCGAAGTAAAGATATTAATTTAAGTCCAGAAGTTGTAGTTAAAGAAGTTAAATGGGATAAACGGTTTGTCAAGAAGATAGAAAAAGGTAATATAGTTACTTTTCATTGGGACACAATTTGTGATGTTATAACTAAAGTAACATCTAGAAATATTGAGAGTTATACCATAAATAATATTAAAGCTTTAAAAAATGTTTAAAAAAAAATATCAAGAAAATTATTTACATTATGAAGAAGTTAAAACGTCTTTTTTGGTTATTGCTACATATATCATAGGAGCTATGATCTTAGCTATCTTGGTTTTGTATCCAGGTTCTTGGCAGGAATGGTTTGATTCCATAAGTGTTAAAATACTATTTACCATCTTAATATTTTTTGACTTAGTTTTGTTTTGGTCATATTCCCAGTTAACTATTAAATTAAATGATAACTATTTAAAATTAAGTTTTGGTATTTTTAAAAAAAAGATTAATTTAAAAAGTATTAAGAGCTGTCAAATAGAGGATTATGATAAAAATATATTTAAAGGTTATGGTTTTAGATTTGGTACAGATAAATCAGTTGGTTTTTTAGCTAATTCAAGTACCGGTATCAGGTTAAAATTAAATGAAAGAGATATATATTTTAGTACTAATCAGCCTAGTAAAATATATCAGATCATAAATTCAAAAATATTATGAAGAAAAAATTAAAACTTGGTATTGTTGGTTTAACTTCTTGTGAAGGTTGCCAGTTTAGTATTATGGATTTGGGTAATAGATTCTTTGAATTACTTAAATATTTTGAAATAGTCGAATTTAGATTAATGGAAGAAAGAGTATTTAAGACACCTAAAATGGATATTTGCTTAGTTGAAGGAAGTGTAGTAACTAAGAATAATGAAGAAAAAGTAAAAGAAATTAGAGAGAAGACTAAAATACTAGTAGCTCTGGGTAATTGCGCTAGTATGGGCGGAATACATCAAATAAAGAATTATCATGAACCTAAAAAGTTAATAAAGGGGATATATAGTAAAAGTGAAAAAATAGATAATTCCAATATATTAGATTTAAATGAGATCATTAAAATTGATTACACTATACCAGGTTGTCCAGTAAATAATTTAGAATTTTTAAGATTAGTTTTTAGCTTAATACGAAGTATTGATTTTAAAATACCGAATAAGCCAATCTGTCATGAATGTCAAGCGCGTGGTTACCGCTGTGTTTTACTTGACGGCGAACCATGTCTTGGACCTATCATTCTTGGTGGTTGCGAAGCAGTATGTTTAAAATCTAAGATGCCTTGCCAGGGTTGCCGTGGTCTATTCGAAGGAGCACAAGTTACTAATCATTTAAAGCATTTAAAGAAGTTAGGTTATACTCAGAATGAAATAAATCATATTTTAGAAATATATGGTTTAAGAAATGATATTGAGAATTTAAAGAATGAAAAATAATATTCCAAAAAAAGCTAAAAAAGTGTTTAAAGGGGTTATTTATGATGTCTATCACTGGCCCCAAAAAAAGTATGATGGCACTAAAACTACTTTTGAAGGTTTAAAAAGAGCTGATACCGTAGAAGTAATTGCAGTAACTCATGATCAGAAAATTATAATTCAAGAACAAAAACAACCAGGTACTAATTGGTTTTATTCTTTACCAGGTGGACGTATAGATAAAGGAGAAAAACCTCTTAAAGCCGCCCATCGAGAATTTTTTGAAGAAACAGGTTACCTAACCAAAAGCATGAAGTTATATAAAAAAATAGCTAGTCCATATAAAATAAGTTGGTCTGTTTATTATTATATAGCTCGCGATATAAAGAAGGTATCAAAGCCTTGTACTGACGGTGGTGAATTATTTAAATATAAGTATTTAACTTTCGATCAATTTTTAAAGCTTAGTGAAGAAGATAAATTTTTATCAAAAGATCTACGATTAATAATGTTTGAAGCTAGAATAAATAAAAAGAAATATAATGAATTAAAGAAAACAATATATGAATAAAGCTATTTTAACAATTGCTGTCATTATTATCATAGCTACAGGGGTAATAGGTAATTAAATTACTAAATATTTTAATTATTATGAAGATAGAAATAAATCATTTAGCTAAAATGGAAGGCCATGCCAGTTTTTTAGGCGCTTTAGAGTCGGGTAACCTTTCAGAAGCTAAAATAATTACCGAAGAAGGCGTTAGACTTGTTGAAGGTTGTTTAATTGGTAAATCCATGTATAATGCTCACGTTATTACTATGCGTATCTGTGGAATTTGTCCGATTGTTCATAATTTAACAGCTATTAAAGCAATGGAAAATGCTTTGAATGTTAAAGTAAGTACTCAAACTATTAAGTTACGTAAATTGATGGAACTTGCTCAATTAATTCATTCTCATTCTATGCATCTTTACTTCTTGTCTTTGCCGGATTTTGTTAAAAATGAAGAAACGATTAAGTTACTTAAAAAGTATTCAGGACTGTCTCAAGTAGCTTTAAGATTAAGAGAGTTTGGTAATAGATTAAATGAAATAATTGGGGGTAGAGCTATTCATCCTTTAAATAATTGGATTGGTGGTTTTAAAGTAACACCGAATAAAGTGGAATTAAATGAATTAAGAAAAGAAATAGATGAGAGATTAAAAGATGCAGTGCGCCTAGCAAAGTTTTTTACAAAATTAAAATATCCTAACTTTAAGAGAGAAACCGAGTTCATTACTCTAAGTGATGAAAAAGAATATGCTATTTATGATGGTGAGATTATGACTTCGAATAAGAAGAGATATGGTCTTAATGAATTCTATAATAAAATGAATGAAGTAGAAGAGTCAGGAGCTATGGCTAAACGTGCTCTTTGGTATGATTCACATTTTATGGTTGGAGCTTTAGCTAGGGTAAATAATCATGGTTATTTATTAAATAAAGAAGCTAGAAATATTTGGTATAAGGTTCATAAGAATAAAAAGGTGTATAATACTTATTACAATGTTTTAGCTCAAGCCGTTGAAGTAGTGCATTGTATAGAAGAAGTAAGTAAGATATTAGATAATTTTAAATTAAAAGAAGAAAAACCTGTTAAATATAGTATTAAAGCAAGTAAGGGCATAGCCTCAGTTGAAGCTCCACGAGGCATTTTAATTCATTATTATGAAATAGATAGTCAGGGCCGAATTAAAAGAGCTGATGTCATCACCCCAACAGTAATGTTTTTGGGTAATCTAGAAGATGATTTAGCAACGCTTTTACCTAAAACTAAGGTTATGACTGATAAATTAAGAAAAAATAAGATCAAGACATTAATTAGAGCCTATGATCCTTGTATAAGTTGCGCTACGCATTAAAATATATGCATGATTTACATGAAGCAAATAGAATATCCATTATAGTCTTAGATTATTTCAAGAATAATAAATTAACTAAGTTAAATAGTATTAATATTGAACTCGGTACTATTATTGAACATGGAGAAGATATCTTACCTGAGAACTTAGAATTTAATTTAAAAATGATTTTAAAAGATATAATAAATGATGAAACTAAAATAAATATTAAGAAAGTTAAACGTGATTCTTGGAAATTAGTTTCTATTGAAGGAGAATAATATGTGTTTATCTATACCATATAAAATACAATCAATTTTTCAAAACCGGGCTTTAGTTATGGCACCTACTGTTGATGAAAAAATTAAAACTATAACTTTAGATTTAGTCCCTGAATTAAAAGTAAATGATTATGTTTTAGTTCAAAATAATATGGCTATACGTTTAATACCAGAAAAAGAAGCTGAAGAAATATATAAATTAATAAATGGTAGTAATTAAAAGTAAAAATTTTAAATTAAGACAGCCTACCTTAAAAGATACTAAGGATATTACTAAGCATATAAATAATAAAAAGATATATAGGTATACAGCTCATATTCCTTATCCCTATACCTTAGAAGATGCAAAGGAATTCATTAATAAAGTAATAAAGAAAGATAAAAAAAAGAAGACATTACATTTAGTTATTGATATTAATAATGAAGTAGTCGGTGGCATTTCTTTTGAGAAGTTGACTAATAATCATAATGCTGAAATAGGTTATTGGTTAAGCGAACAGTATTGGAATAATGGTATTATGACAGAAGCTGTTAAACAAATGGTTAAGTATGGTTTTAACAAATTAAAATTAAAAAAAATACTGGCCTTGGTTGTAAAATCAAATAGGGGATCTATTAAAGTATTAAAAAAAGCTGATTTTAAACAGAAAAGCTTGCTTAAAAAGCATTTTAAAAAAGATAACAAAATATATGATATAGTAATCTTTGAAAAGTTAAAATATGAAGTTTAAAAGTTTAAAACAAATTAAAAATTTAAAAGGTAAAAAGATATTATACCGAGTGGCCTATGACATAACTCTTGAAAAAAGAGGTCAGTCATATATTGTCTCGGATAATCGAAGAATTAAAGAAACACTACCGACAATAGAGTATCTTCTTAAAAGAGGCGCTTGTTTAATATTTTTATCATGGCTTAAACGTCCTGATGGTAGGGTCGTAGAGAAATATAGGTTAGATCCAATTGCTCGCGAACTTTCTAGGTTAATTGGTAAACGAGTTAAAAAAGTAGATGATTGTGTGGGTATAAAAGTAAAGGATGAAATTAATAAATTGAAGTCAGGTGAAATATTAATGCTGGAAAATGTTAGATTCCACAAAGAAGAGATGACCAATGATTTAAAGTTTGCTAAACAATTAACTAAAGGTATGGATTTAATAGTTTTTGATGCTTTTGCGCAATCGCATAGAATTCATTCATCGACAACGGGTATTCAGAAGTATTTACCAACTTACTCTGGGTTCTTACTTGAAAAAGAATTAAATATTTTAGAGAAAATAATTAAAAAGCCAAAAAGACCTTTAACTATAGTCTTGGGAGGGGCTAAAATATCTGATAAATTAAATGTTTTGAAATTTTTAGTTAAAAAAGCGGATTACGTTTTAATTGGTGGAGCTTTAGCTAACGTTTTTTTGAAAGCTCAAGGGTTAGAAGTAGGTAAGTCATATTTAGAAGATATATTTGTTGACAGTGCCAAAAGAAAAAAAGTTGATTTAGTGAAAGAAGCAAAAAAAATGCTGAAAAAGTATAAAAACATTTTGTTGCCGATTGACGCACTAGCTTCGAATAGTATCAGTGCCAAAGCAAAAACAAGAATGATAACTCTAGGGAAAGATAAAATAAAAAGTAATGAATTATTTTTAGACATTGGTTCCAAGACTTTGAGAGAGTACTCTGGGATTATTGCTAAGTCAAAAACCATACTATTTAATGGGCCTATGGGATATTTTGAGATAAATAAGTTTAGTACTGGTACACGTCAAATAAGTCAAGCTATTTCAAAAGCACATGCTTTAACTATTGTAGGGGGCGGGGATACTGAGAAGATAATTAAAGAATATAATTTAAATAATAAGTTTAATCATGTTTCAACTGGTGGTGGAGCCATGTTGGAATACTTAGAAGGTAAAATGTTACCTGCTTTGAAAAAAATAATTAAATAAAAAGATATGTTAAACTCAGATAAAATACAACAGATTTATGCTCAAGAAATACTTGATTCAAGGGGTAATCCAACCCTAGAAGTAACCGTCACTACACATAAAGGAATAATTGCTAAAGCTAAAGTACCCTCAGGAGCTTCAATTGGTAGTCATGAAGCCTTAGAATTAAGAGATAGAGATATTGAGAGATATGGGGGTAAAGGTGTTTTAAAAGCCATAAATCATGTTAATACTACCATTAATGAAGCTCTTAAAGATCAAAAAGTTGATGAAATAACTCATCATGATCAAAGAATGATAGATTTAGATGGTACGCCGAATAAAGCCCGTCTTGGAGCTAATGCCACGATTGGCGTATCTTTAGCTCTAGCTCGAGCTGCAGCTGAGGTACATGGTATGCCATTATATAGCTTTCTAAATGATTTTTTTAAATTTAAACAAAAAGAATTTAAATTACCTATTCCGCTTAGTAATATAATAAATGGGGGAAAACATGCTGATTCTAATTTAGATATTCAAGAGTTTTGGATTTGTCCCGAGGGTATTTCAGTCTTTGCAGATAGAATTAAAGCTTTATCTGAAATATATCATGTTTTAGCTAAAGTCTTAGTTAATCAGGGTTATGATAGTGACGTTGGTGATGAGGGTGGCTATGCTCCTGATCTTACTTCTAATGAAGAAGCTATTAAATTAATTACGAAGGCTATAGAAGAAGCAGGTTATTCTATAGGTAATCAAATATTTTTAGGCTTAGATTGTGGGGCTTCAACTTATTACAATGATATCAACAAAAAGTACGAACTTGATTTAGATAAAATGAGTTATACTAGTGAAGAAATGATAGCTTTCTATCAAAAATGGTTATCCCTTTATCCTTTTATTGCCTTAGAAGATCCTTTGGCTGAAGATGATTGGGAAGCTTGGAAAAAGATTACTGATGAATTTACTATGACTAATCCTAATTTGCTTATTATCGGTGATGATTTATTTACTACTAATACTTCGAGATTACAAAAAGGTATTAATGAAAAGGTAGCTAATGGTATAATCATTAAACTTAATCAGATTGGTACCTTACTGGAAACGGTTAATTGTATAAAATTGGCTCAGGAAAATAATTATCAAGTAATTATTTCACATAGGAGCGGTGAAACTGCAGATACTTTTATTTCCGATCTTGCTGTTGCTTCAGGTGCTAAATATATTAAAACTGGTGCACCTTCTCGGTCAGAAAGAGTAGAGAAGTATAATCGGTTATTGGAAATAGAAGATGAGTTAAAAAGATAATATATGAAAAATATAGAAAAAAAATTTAAAGGACCGTTAGCTTTAGTTATTCTTGATGGTTGGGGTATATCACCGTATGAAGAGGGTAATGCTGTAAAATTAGGTAAAACCCCTATAATGAATAGTCTATTTAAAAATTATCCTAATACTTTACTAGAAGCTTCAGGTGAAAGTGTCGGACTCCCACATAATCAATATGGTAACTCGGAAGCAGGGCATATGAATCTAGGAGCTGGGCGGATTGCTGATCAAGATGTATTATCAATTTCCAAATCCATTAAAGATGGCACATTCTTTAAGAATTTGGCTTTTAATGAGGTTATTGACCATGTAAATAATAATCATTCAAAACTTCATTTACTGGGACTTGTTTCTGGTAAAGAGAGTGCTCACGTGGAAATGGAGCATCTCTATGCTTTACTTGATTTAGTTAATAAAAAAAAAGTTAAGCATATTTATTTACACTTATTTACTGATGGAAGGGATGCTCCACAGCATAAGGCTTTAACTTACTTAAAAGAGTTAAGAGAACATTTTAAAGGTAATGAAAAGATAGCTTCAATTTGTGGTAGATATTATGCTATGGATAGGAATAAGATATGGGAAAGAACTGAAGCTACATATAATCTTCTAACTGAAGGGCAAGGCTTTAAAGCGAATAATTTTGAAGAAGCCGTACTCCAAGCATATAATCGGGGTGAAACTGATGAATATATTCAACCAACTGTCATTTTGGAAAATGATAAAGCCATGACTAAAATAAGTGATAAAGATGGAATTATCTTTTTTAATTTAAGATCTGATAGAGCTAGGCAATTGGCCAAAGTCTTTGTACAGAAGGATTTTTGTCAATTGAATATAAATTGTTTTACTTGTAAGAAACGTTTAGAGAATATTAAGTTTTGTGCGATGACAGATTTCGGTCCTGATTTAGATCATATCTTAACTGCTTATCCTTCGCCTGATTTAGAAAATACCTTACCCATGGTCATGAAAGATTTTAAGCAGTTATATATCTCAGAAAAGGAAAAATATGCTCATGTCACTTACTTTTTTAATGGGGGTTATGCTGATCCAGTAGCTCATGAAGAAAGAATTATTATTCCTTCACCAAATGTTAAATCATATGCCCAAGTACCTCAGATGAATGCTTTAAAGCTAACTAAAATAGTAACTAATAAATTAAAAAAGGATATTGATTTTCTAGTAGTGAATTATTGTAATCCTGATATGATCGGGCATACCGGTAACTTAGAAGCCGGTATTAAAGCTGTGGAAATTTGTGATACCATGGTCGGGAAGATTGTTAAAACAGTTTTAAGAAAAAATGGCGTTGCTTTAATTACTGCTGATCATGGTAATGTCGAAGAAATGATTAATTTAAAAACCGGTGAAGTAGATACGGGGCATTCTGGTTACAAAGTACCTTTTATTCTAGTTTCCAATCATTTAAAAAATGTTAAATTAAATGAAGGGATCTTGGGTAATGTAGCCCCAACTATACTTAATATATTTGGAATAGATCAACCTAAAGAAATGACTTTAAATTCATTAATTAGTAAATAATATATATGAGACCTAAACCAGTTGTTTTAGTAATTTTAGATGGCTTTGGTATTAATTCACCTTCTCAAGCTAATGCTATAACTCAAGCTCAAACACCTAATTTGAATAAATGGTATAATAATTATCCAGTTATGTTGCTTCAAGCGGCTGGTGAATCAGTTGGTTTAAATTGGGGTGAAATGGGTAACTCGGAAGTTGGTCATTTGTCACTTGGTGCTGGTAGGATTATTTATCAGAATTTACCACGTATTACTAGGTCTATTACCGATGGAACATATTTTAAGAATCAAGAATTTGTTAGAGCTGTAAAGAACTGTAAAGAAAAAAAATCTTCATTACATTTAATGGGTTTAGTTAGTTCAGGCGGTATTCATAGTCACATTGAACATCTCTATGCTCTTTTAGAAATAGCGGCTTCATACAAATTAAAAGAAGTTTTTGTTCATGTATTTTTAGATGGTCGAGATACAGAATATAATAGTGGTTTAAAATATATTTCGGAATTAGAAGCTAAAATGAAAGAAATAGGTGTTGGTAAGATAGCTACTATTTCAGGTAGGTACTTTGCTATGGATCGGGATAATAACTGGGATAGGATAGAAAAAACTTTTAAGGCTATGACTCTGGGAGAAAGCCCAGAAACCTTTCCTTCAGCTAAGAAAGCTTTAGAAAGTTCATATCAGAAAAAAATATATGATGAACAAGTTGTACCAACTGTCATTACTGAGAAAGGTAAACCCGTAACTCAGGTTAAAGATAATGATGGCTTAATCTTTTTCAATTTTAGATCAGATCGAGCTCGTGAGTTGACTAAAGCTTTCGTTTTACCAAGTTTTACTAAATTCCAAAGACCTACATATTTTCAAAATATGTATTTTGTAGCTATGACTGAATATGAAAAAGATATACCAATTAATATTGCTTTTCCGCCGGAAAAGGTTACTATGCCTCTTGGTAAAGTAATTTCTGAAGCTGATTTAAAACAGTTCCATATTGCTGAAACTGAAAAATATGCTCATGTTACTTTTTTCTTTAATGGTGGTTTAGAAACATCTTTTCCGAGTGAAGACAGAGATATAGTACCATCACCTAAAGTTAAATCATATGATGAGAAGCCAGAGATGAGTGCTCCAGAAGTAACTTCTAGATTATTAAAACAAATTGCTACAGATAAATATGATTTTATCGTAGTCAACTATGCTAATCCTGATATGGTGGGGCATACTGGTAATATGAAAGCAACGATTAAAGCTATTGAAATTTTAGATAATTTACTTGGACAATTAGTTCAAGCAGTTCAAATTAAAAATGGCGTAGTCTTAATTACCGCTGATCATGGTAATGCAGAAAATCTATTTAATTTACAATCTGGTGAGATAGTTAAAGAACATAGTAAAAACCCTGTCCCTTTGTATATTATTGGTAATGATTTTGAAGAGAAGATAGTAAGTGGAAGTGCTGGTAAAGCTATTTACGAATTAACTGCTTCTGGGGTACTAGCTGATGTTGCACCAACCATTTTAAAAATAATGGGCTTAAGGAAACCTAATGAAATGACTGGTAGGTCATTAATTTAAATATGCCTGAACTTCCAGAAGTCCAAACAGTAGTTAATGGCCTTGCTAACAAGATAATTGGCAAGGTATTTTTTAATACTCGGGTTTTAGTTCCTAGAATGGTTTCTACTAATTTAAAGAAGAGTTTGATAAATAAAAAGGTATTAGGTGTAGTAAGAAGAGCTAAGATGATAGTAATGGAATTAAATCATAACTATTACTTAGTAATTCATTTAAAAATGACTGGTCAGTTAATATATATTGATCAACATGGTAAAGCCGTAGGTGGAGGACATCCTATAAATTATGAAGTAACCAAACCAAATAAATTTACTCGTATTATCCTATATTTTAAAAATAGTTCTTTCTTGTTATACAATGATGTAAGAAAATTTGGTTGGTTAAAGCTCTTAAAAAGAGAAGAGTATTTAAAACTTTCGGCTAAACATGGTCTTGAGCCACTTAGTAAAGAATTTACTTTAAACAAGTTTAAAGAGATTTTGGAATCAAGACCTAAAAGTAAGATCAAGCAGTTATTACTTGATCAAGGTAAAATAGTAGGTCTTGGTAACATTTACGTTGATGAATGCCTTTTTAAAGCTAAAATTAAGCCAATGAGAGCTGTTTTAAGCTTAAAGGGTAAAGAACTTAGTAGATTGTATCTGGCCATTAAATTAACCCTAAATGAAGCTATTAAATGTGGTGGTACTTCAGTTAGTACTTTTATTAATTCAAGTGGTGAGAAAGGTAAGTATGTTGAGAAATTAAAAGTTTATGGCAGGGGTAATTTATCTTGTTATAGCTGTAAAAATAAGTTAAAGAAGATTAAAATAGCTGGACGTGGTACTGTCTATTGTTCAAAGTGTCAGAAATAGTTTGACGGATTGGTTAACATATGTTAATGTATAGAGAATATCTAGTTAACTAAATAAATATATGATTAAAGAACAATATTATTCAACAGTTGAAGTAGCTAAATTGTTAGGTATAAGTAGAATAGCTATTTTTAAGCAAATAAAAAATGGTAAGATTAAGGCTAAAAAAGTTGGTAGAAACTATATTATAAATAGGGTTGATATTGAAAATTTGTTAGATAAGTCTTTGAATAAGAATATGAAGAAACAAATTAATGATGCAGTAAAAAAGACCATCAAAGAATATGGTGAAACATTAAAGATGCTTGGTAATGATTAATATGAAAATACAAGATATTTCATTAGGAGAAGTAGAAGAAGTAGCTTTTGTATTAGCTAGATTAGTGATGTCTTTGAGCCTATCCCAGATTTTGGGACACGTTATTCTAATAGGTTAGAAAGTTGTTTAATTTCGCCTTTTCAAAAATTTGATAATAAATATGTTTATAAAGGTTTGATATCTAAATCAGCTAATTTATTTTATTTTATGGTAAAAAATCATCTTTTTTTAATTTGTTGCTTTTTAATGATATTTTCCAGCTTAGAGACTAATAATTGCATATATCTAGGGTCAAATTGATTCATATGAGCTTAAGATTATTGCTAAATACTATGTATTTTCAACATAATCTAGCCATCAAAAGTGTAAACCCCTTTGCTGCAATGTTAACACAATAAAACAACGTAATAGATAAATACGTTGTTTTTAGGTATTTAAAATAAAAGGAAAGTAATGATTATACCAAGTAGGGCTCCAACAATGAGTTGTAATGAAGTATGAGCTATTCTTTCTTCTAAGTAAGGGTATTTATATTCTTCTTCATCAGGTAAGTCTTTAATTAATTTATTAATTACTCTTGAATGTTCTGATAAATAGCTTCTTAAACCTAGGGCGTCTCTTATTACAACTACGGCAAAAACTACTGATATACCAAAGCCTACACTGATACCTTCATATAGATAGACTGAAGTAGCTAGAGAGGCCACTAAGGCTGCGTGAGATGAAGGCATACCACCATAACCCCAAAAATGTGACCAGGTAAAACGTTTTTTGATAACATCAATAAACATTTTAATTAAATGAACAATTACTGCTATAATTAATGGATAGAAGAATACTTTATACATATTTTATCTTTTAAATTAATTAGTATATAATAATTATAGCCTATGGAATACATTTATTCAATCATCTTTGGTTTTATTCAGTCTTTGACTGAATTTTTACCAATTTCTAGTTCAGGTCACTTAGTTATCTTTCATAAAATAATAACTGATGCTTTTTTAAATAATTTAACCTTTGATGTTATATTACATGGTGGTACTTTATTAGCAGTCATCATTTATTTCTGGGAAGATGTCATAAATATAATCAAAGGCTTTTTTAATTCAATATTTCGAAGAAATTTAGTCTCTGATTCATATCAAAGACTTAGTTGGTTAATTATTATAGGTACTATTCCAGCAGCTGTAGTTGGTTATTTTTTTAATGATTTAATTGAAAATTATTTTAGAGATATTACTTGGGTAATTATTATGCTTGTCGTGGGATCTATCTTATTTATTTTATCTGAAAAATATAGTAAAAAAGTCAGAGACATTGAATCTATGACTATTGCTGATTCATTATTAATTGGCTTAGCTCAAGTCTTAGCTTTTGTTCCAGGTACTTCAAGATCAGGTATTACCATAGTAGCTGCTATGTACAAAAATTTTGATCGGGTAAATGCGGCTAAATATTCTTTCTTATTATCCATTCCAATTATCTTGGGAGCTAATATACGAAAAGTCACCCAACTAACGTTAAGTGACTTTTCCTGGACTTTTATTTTTGTTTTTATTTTAGGAGCAGCAAGTGCTGCTCTAATCGGTTATTTTACTATTAAGTATTTATTAAAATATTTATTAAATCATTCCTTAATTCCATTTGCTATCTATCGTCTATTATTAGCTATAGCTTTGTACTTTATTTTCGTTTATTAATAAGTTGTAAGGTAAGTATAATTCACTAAGTCTTAAATTATCTGATTTACCAAATATTTGAACTACCATTTTAGTTTGTTTACCTTGAAATTCTCCTTCAATAATTACTAAACCTATTTCTTGATATTTCTCTTGTAAGATATTCTTACGATGTTCGGGGCTTGCCATCCAAGCATCGATAATAGCTTGTTCGCTGACAAACCCCATAGCTAAGTTTTCTCCCACGATATTGTAGTTGTATTCTACGTCTTTAATCCATTGGGAGAATTTTTTTCCTTCTGGGGAATTATGTGAAAAGTATTGTTCATTTAAAAGATCTTGTGCTTTGTTATATGCAGCACGAGTTAACTCAGGATTAACCATTAACTGAGGTAAGTCATATTTAATCCTTTGTTGATTAGTTAGTTCAATTAGTTTATTCGCTTTAATGGTATTTATTTCATGAGAACTTACTTCTGGAATAGAGAAGGCGATAAATAGCCAAGAGAGAATAATAATTAATGAACTACTAAAAGCTAATTTTAACTTGGAATATCTAAAAAAGTTTAGAGACCAAGCTAGCAGCTGAGAGTACATTTTGTTTTTGTTTTTACTTTTTATTTTTGATAAGTAAAATAGAAGTTGGGCGCGAAAAAAAGGCTTTACTTCTTTAGCCTTATAAATACAGTATAGCATATAAATTGTTAAAAGTCAAGTCTCTGTATCAGTCCACCCAGTTCTGGACAAGGCGTGAGTTGTTAACATGTAGTCGAC